>PKWQ01000086.1 GCA_003133265.1 Acetobacteraceae bacterium | reverse complement strand
TCGCCCTGGCGCTCGGGGTCGGGCTGGCCGGGTACGGGGCGGGATGGCAGGCCGGACATACCTCCGCCTTATCCGCCTCGGGCGCATTGGCCGGCGCGATCCATCAAGCCGGGCCTGATGCCGAAACCGCCCTGGTCGGCATGGTGCGCGCCAACAATGTCGCGCAGGCCTGGGCGACGTGCCAGAAGACGGCAACCGCCGATAAGGACAGCCGGCGCGTCTGCTCGATGCCGATGTGGGCGGACCCCGAAGGCCAGCCCGGGAGCTGAGCGTTGGATCGCACAATCCATTGCCACTAATGAACGTCAGTCACGATCCACTCGCTTGGCTCGGCGCGCGCGATTGAGGGCGACGACGCCGCGCCTTATTTGTTCGAACAGCGGCTGCGGAAGAGGGCCGTAGTCGATCCTGTTCGTTCCCGAGATCGACCGCAGATCGTATCCTGGCCACGAGAAGACGTTCAGCTCGTCCAGGCACACCCAGGAAGGCTCTGGATCGAGCCCAAGGGCGGTCTTCACGGCCACAGGGAGCGCGATGGAGGTGCCAGGGTCCTGCGGCGCGGTATGCGTGATCGGGACAACCGCAACCCGCATATCGCCATGCTCGTCGCGCGGCACCGCGACCACGATCGCACAAGGGCGGTCCTTCCGTCCCTCCGTGGCCCCTCCCCTCGCCTCCCGGCTCCACAGAAAGCTGTAGCGGATCACAAGGCCGGGGAGCGGAGCCGGATATGTCACGAGGCCGGCTTGAGATACTCAGCCTTCTCGATCGCGTCGATGATGTCGTCGGGTATCTCGCCAGCAACGTAGACTTGCCGCTCACGGCGTTTCAGCTGCTCGTAGTGTTCCAGGTCGTGCGACGACAGGAAGCCGCCGATCACGCGACCATGGCTGGTCACTTTCACCGGTTCGCGATGAGCTTCGTCCTGATAACGTCCGAAATCTCGCCGGAACGTCGTCGCGTCAACGGTCGGCATAGCTTCCTCCGAGACATCAATTTGCGCAATTTAATGAATTTCTGCTGGCTTGGAAAGCGGGATTCGGGTGCGAGAGAACCGTGGCCGCGGCATCTGCGTTCTCTCTCGATTCCCGGGCGTAAGCCGAGGCACCTTATTCTGCATCGGAGCACGATGCCCGCCCACGGCTAAAACATGCTTACCGGCAAAAAGACCCTTGGCCGCAAGCGCCACGTCCTGACCGACACGCTTGGCCTGCTGCTGGGTGTGGTCGTGCATCCGGCCGATGTGCAGGACCGAGACGGAGCCGAGCCGCTGCTGCGCCAGGCACGCCGGCTGTTCCCCTTCATCGAACGGGTGATCGGGGACGCGGGCTATCAGGGGCCGAAGATGGCGGCCGCCATACAGCGAACCGGGCCATGGGAGATGCAGATCGTCCGGCGCTGCGATCAGCATCGCTTCGTCGTGCTGCCGAAGCGCTGGATTGTCGAGCGCACGATCGGCTGGATCAGCCACAACCGCAGGCTGGCGCGAGACTTCAAGCGCCATGTCCGCTGCGCCGCAGCCTTCGTCCGCCTCGCCATGATCCGCATCATGCTGCGAAGACAGGAAAGGTGTTCAGCATAGATTCAAACTTTGCGGATGGGCTCTCAGCATTGAATGCCGTCAACGCTGTATTCGTGCGCGATCATACAAGAGCATGCGCTCTGGCGCTCTGACCCACTCCTTTTCCTCCCACGCCGAGCTCCTTTCTGACCCTCCGCTCTCCGTTTGGCTCTCCCCCCGCTGACGTTTTTCCCCGCTGCCGGATACAGCGGCGGTTATGGATTTGAACGTTGCACTGCCCTGCCGTGTCTCCGTTTATCCGGATCAAGGCAAAAGTAAAATTGGCATGATAAAGCCAACAGCCCTGCTAAAGGCTCGGTCTGCTTCTTCGACTTGTAAACGGGCTTCACGGTCGTCGGCCATTTCTTGACATTGACCTCGTCTCCCTCCTTCACGCGAAAATCCTTTAAACTGATTTTCATTCCCATCCTTTCGACGTGGTTGCTACCGTGATCCACCCAGCGCCTCGAATCCGGCGATCACGTCGAAGAGTTCTTCGTCGATGCCACTCTGGCGCAACTGGTGGAAGTTGCCGTGAAGCTGCTCCAGCAGGTCGTTGATGTTCTTGTCAGCGCGTTCCATTGCCGCCAAGCGGCTCGCGTTCTCGCTGGCCAGCGATTCGGCACAGGCCCGGAAGAGCGAGATGAAGAGATACTCCCGGATAAGCGCACGCAGCGTGGCGGTGCCGCCGCCCATGACCTCGGGCAAGTTGGCGGTCGGCCAGCGGACTTTGGCCAGAGCTTGTTGCCACTGCGCATCGAGCGGCAACAGCCGTTGGCTAGCCGGTTCGTAGAGCGCTCCAGATTGCGGTCGGTTATGGAACACCCATAGAGGCGCGTTCTCGTCATTGTCCCGATGCGCTTCGGTTTCAAGTTGAATCTGCCCGACCAGCGGGGTGATGGCCTGAACGGAGTTCGGCACGGTGAAGAGCCCAACCAGCGGCAGGCCGGCATCCGCCAGACGTGCATGAACACGCTCGCCGACTGCCCAGACTTGCGCTTTGCCGGGCAGCGCCGCGAGTATTTTGATCGCATAATCGGCTACAACGTCGTTAAACTGCCCCACCAGTCCCTGATCGGACCCGAAAACGATCGCGCTGACTGTGCCAGCATGGGTTGGTGCTTTCCGTTCCACCGCGGTTGCTGCCGGCCCGTTTTCCCGAAAGCACGCACCCAGCCCCAGCTCCACGGTCCGATAATAGTCGGCCAACGCGCTCACCGATTTCTCGTACTGTCCGATGCTCGATGCGGCTAGGGCTTTCATCGTGCGAACAACGGATCGGAGATCGCCGGCACTGCTGATCTTTCGGCGCAAGCTCTCCGTGGTGTCGCTCATGACTTATCCTTGGCTGCCGCCGTCGGCTTCGCTGGGGTGTTCGGCTTGGCCCCGCCATCAGGCTCGGCCGTGGCTTTGGGTTCAGATTGCGGCTTAGGCGTGGACTCGGATTTGGGCTTGGCCTTAGACGCGGGGTCAGGTTTTAGCCCGGCTTTGCCTTCCGGCTTCGGGGTAGTTTGGGCTTTCGCTTCCGGCTTGGGTTGGGTTGGAAAGGAGCGAGCGCCTGGCGGGCGATTTCAATGATCGTATTACGATCCTCATCACTCAACTTGTCCGCACTTTCGAACCGCGCGCATACATCCGCCGGGATATTCGCCGCCGCCTTTTGGACGGCATGCTCCGCGTCGGGCATCTGGTCGAGCGCCACGGGATCGAAGAGGTCTGCGGTTAATGCCAGTAGGACGGCGATTTGTGCGGGCACGGACACCGGTGCGCCTTCCCCCTGTTTGAGGCAGGCGCGAATGCGCCGTCCGTGCTCGATGATCTTGCGGGTGTTTTCATCCAGCCGGGCGCCGAACCGGGCAAAGGTCTCAAGTTCCTCGAACTGCGCGTAGGCGAGTTTGAGGTCGCCCGCCACGGCACGGTAGGCCGCGCGTTGCGCTTTACCGCCAACGCGCGAGACGGATTTGCCGACATCGACGGCAGGCAGCACGCCCAATTCAAACAGTGACGGCGAGAGATAGATTTGCCCATCGGTGATGGAAATCAGGTTGGTGGGAATGTAGGCGGAAATGTTCTGCGCTTCGGTTTCGATGATGGGCAGCGCGGTCAGAGAGCCGCCACCAAGTTCCTTGCGCAAGTGAGTCGCACGTTCGAGCAGCCGCGCATGAATGTAAAAGATGTCGCCGGGAAATGCTTCACGGCCGGGAGGGCGACGCAACAGCAGAGACAGCTCGCGATAGGCGCGCGCATGATGCGTGAGGTCGTCATAAACAACCAACACGTCGCGGCCTTGCTCCATGAAATGCTCCGCGATGCTGGTCGCGGCGTAGGGGGCGATGAAAGCAAGACCCGGCGGGTCGTTGCCTTCGGTCACGACAAGAACGGTGTGATCCATCGCGCCCTTTTCCCGCAAGGTTGCCACGGCCTTCGCCACAGCGGACGCGCGCTGGCCGATGGCGCAATAGACGCAGAGCACATTCTGGTCGCGCTGGTTGAGGATGGTGTCGATCGCAATGGCGGTCTTGCCTGTCTGGCGGTCGCCGAGAATCAATTCGCGCTGACCGCGGCCAACCGGAATAAGCGCATCGATGACTTTGAGCCCGGTCTGGAGAGGCACTGTGACCGGCGCGCGATCCATGATGTGCGGTGCCGCGCGCTCGATGGGCAGGCGCTCGCTGGCAGCCACCGGCCCGTTGCCATCGAGTGGCCGGCCAAGCGGGTCAATGACGCGCCCCAGCAAACCGTCGCCCACGACCACATCCATGACCCGACCCGTGCGCTCGACTTCATCGCCGGCGTTCAGATGCCAGTATTCGCCAAGCAGCACGACGCCGATTTCGTCCTCATCCACGTTGAACGCCATGCCGAGCAAATCGCCGGGAAATCTTACCAGCTCCTCAAAGCCCACGGCGGGGAGCCCGGACACCTTGGCGATGCCGGTAGCGATGCTGGTGACCGTGCCCACCTCCCGCGGCGTCAGTTGCGGCGTGAATGCTTCCCGGACCTGGCCTATTCCGGCAAACGTGCGGTCGAAGACACTCTGCAAGTTTTCAGGCTCGGTGCTCATGGGTGCTTCGCTTCGGGCTTGGCTTCTTCAGGCTTGGATACAGGTTTGACCTCGGCCTTCGGCGCGGCTTTGGGCCCACGCTGGGGCTCGGCCTTCGCTTGAGGCTTAGGCTGGATTTTCGCTTCAGAATTGTCCTTCTCTTTCAGAAGCTCACCGACGCCCTTCTCCAGAGAGGTGAGATAATCTGCGATGCTCCAGGCAATTTTTTGTCCATTCGTCGTGAGCTCGACCCCGCTGATCAGGTCCGGCGCGGTCTCGAACCGGACGCGGATTTCAGCCGAGAAGGTTTCGTTGAGCGCTTTCTGGATTGCCGCGCGTTGCACCGCAGGCAGGTCAAACGCGCTGCGCACGAGCGCGAGCTCGGACCCTGTCTTGAGGGCCACGCCGAGGCCCTCCTTTGCTTTCCCGTCCATCGCGCGCAGGCGTTGCATGAACACCTCCGTCATGCGTTCTTCCAGACTGGTCGTGGCAAGATCCGTCAGCGCCTTCTGCGCGATGGCGAACACTTCCTGCTGGGTCCGGTGACGGATGGCTTGATTGAGGTTGACGGCGTCGCTTCGCAGCGCCTCCTGTCGCTTGGCGCTCAGGGCATCGGCTGCCTTTCGCGCATCGTCGAGGAGTCGCTGGCGTTCGGCTTTCGCTTCGTCCGTAGCCTTGCTCAAGAGGGCAGCGCGCTGCTGGTCGAACTCTTCGTTCTTATGCCGGAACTCATCGCGCTCCTTTTGTGCTTCGGCCTTTTTTGCGTCAGCGTCCGCGAGTTCGGCGGCGATCCGCTTCTCGCGCGCGTCCACGGCGTTAAGGATCGGCTTGTAAAGAAAGCGCTTCAACAACCACACCAGGATGATGAAGTTGAGCGCCTGCGCACCGACAGTGAACCAATCGATGAGCATGAATTACTTCCCTGCGGTTTGGGCGATGACGTGATTCCAGAACGGATTGGCGAAAATGAGAATCATCGAGACCACGAAGCAATAGATCGCAATGGACTCGATCATGGCCAGGCCAACAAACAGGGTACGTGTGATCGTTGTTGCGGCATCAGGCTGCTGCGCCAGAGAACTCAATGCCGTGGCGACCGCTCGCCCTTCGCCGAGCGCAGGTCCGATACTCCCCAGGGCAATCGTCAGGCCGGCGGTGACGATTGAAGCAATCGCAATGAGCGTCATGTTATCCATAGTGTCTCCTCTTGTTCTCGTTGTTCATGCTTTAATGTCTTGCGCCGGTTCAGGCCTGGGCTTACGCCCGCGCGTAGCGGCCGCGATATAAACCGCGGCCAGGATGCTGAAGATGTAGGCCTGCACCATGCCGGTGAGCAGACCGAGCGCACTCATGGCGATCGGGAAGATGAAGGGCGTGATGGTCAGCAAAATGGCGAGAATCATCGTCCCGCTCATCATGTTGCCGAACAGGCGGACCGCCAGGGCCAGCGTGCGCGACAGTTCGCTGATGATGTTGAACGGCAGCATGATGACTGTTGGTTCGATGTAGGATTTGAGGTAGCCGCCCAGCCCCTGTTCCTCGATGCCGAAAAACGGCACGGCGACCAGTACGCACAACGCGAGCGCCGCCGTGGTCGAGAGCGACCCCGTTGGCGGCTCATAGCCGGGAATGACGGTGCAGAGGCTGGCTAACGCGACGAACAGAAAGAGCGTGCCGAGAAAGCCGATATACTTCTTCGGGTGGCGGAGGCCGACATCTTCGATTTGCTTCTCGATGCCGGTGACAACGATTTCCAGCAGGTTCTGCCAGCGGGAACGTTCCAATTCCGTGGAAAGATTGCGGGTAATGAGCTTTGAGCCAACGGCCAGCACGAACATCAGCGCCCACGTGAACACAATCGTGCCGTTGAGTTTGAGAAACCCGTGTTGCCAGAAGATCATCTCATCGGGGCTAAGGCGCATAGCTGGTCTCCGATGCCCGGGCGTTGTGACGTTCGACCGGGGGGCGGGTCAGCCACTTCACGACGAAGCGTGCCAGGACAAAGCCAAGCAGACACAGCAGCCATCGCTGCCAATCCTCGCGCCCGGCGAAATAGAATCCCGCCAGCGTAACGCTCATCCGCAGCAGCATGCTGCCGAAGAACCACAGCGCCGGCCGTGGAGACGAAACGCCCCTGACGACCGTCCACCAGAGGCCACCGAAGAAAAACGCGCCGAGCAACAGACCAACCGCCAACGCCGGTGCCAGAAACAAGAATTCATTCATCGTCATCCTCCTGTCCGCTCCGAATCTCCCTGTCTTCCTTGGCCACCCAGTGCC
Source organism: Acetobacteraceae bacterium (assembly GCA_003133265.1). Classification (GTDB taxonomy): domain Bacteria; phylum Pseudomonadota; class Alphaproteobacteria; order Acetobacterales; family Acetobacteraceae; genus PALSA-911. The sequence goes on along the minus strand of PKWQ01000086.1, from coordinate 5,377 downwards.
ACGCATTCAAACAGCCGATGGCGAGCCCGGCCACCAACAGCGCCAGCGTCCAGGCGTGCTTGCCCGGATAATGTGAGTCCAGCCAGATACCGAGCGCCGCGCCGAGCAGCGTCGGAATCACCACCGACCAGCCGATCAGTCCCATCATTCCCAGCCCGAACCAGACGCCCTGTGCGGAGTTGCGCCGCGCCTTGAGCTTGCGTGCCGCTTTCGCGCCGACCTCCTGACTGAGTGATGCCTTGGGCTTCACGGGCTTGCTTTGGGGTTCCTCAGTCATTGTGAAAACTCGCCATGCGGCGGATGAGATGGCCTTCCATCTTTGCCAACACCGAGCGCACGCTTTGCTCGTGCTCGTCCAAGGTCAGAAACTCCCGCTCCACGGCTTCGCGCAACTGGCCGAGGTCCGCTCCGCCCAGCGCCCGGCGCACGGATACAAGCACGTCCTGACCGGTCTTCACGAGCACCCCTTCGTCCACGGCCACGAAAACTTCGCCGTCTGATGTTGTTTCGTAGGTCAGAATCCCTGGCGCCAGCGCCGCCACACAGTCGAGTCGGTGCGGCAGGAGTCCAAACGACCCGTCGCGCGTCTCGGCGACGATGCGCGACACGCCGGTTTTCTCGGCAAAAATCCGGAATGGCAGGAGCACCTTAAGATTCATGGGCGCCGGCGGCATGTTCGAGATTAGGTTGAAGTTTTGCCCCGGTTTCCGGCGGCGGCACTGACGTGGCTTTGTCCCGCAACCCGGCGGCATCCTTCGCTCCGGGCTTGGCTGCGGGCGCCGCGGGTTTTGCCTTTGCCTTCGCTTCGTCAATTGTCCCGATCATGTAGAGCGCGCTTTCCGGATAGTCTTTGAATTCATCGTTCAGGATGCGCTCACATCCATCCAGTGCGTCCTTGAGGCTGACCAGCTTTCCTTTGAGGCCGGTGAACTGTTCAGTCGTGAAAAAGGGCTGGGTGAGAAACCGCTCCAGCCGACGGGCGCGGACGACCACATTGCGGTCCTCCGGCGAGAGCTGCTCCAGGCCGAGCATGGCAATGATGTCTTTGAGTTCGGCGTATTGCGCGAGGGTGCGCCGGATTTCCTGCGCCAGGCGGTAATGTCGTTTGCCGACGATGCCGGGCGTGACCATCTTGGAGTTGGATTGTAGCGGGTCGATGGCCGGGAAAAGCCCTTCACTTGCCCGCTTGCGCGAGAGCACGACCGACGCGGAGAGATGCGAGAACGTATGCACCGCCGCCGGATCGGTGAAATCGTCCGCCGGCACATACACCGCCTGAATGGAGGTGATGGCACCGGTATCCGTGTTGGCGATGCGCTCTTCCAGCCGCGACAGCTCGGTTCCCATGGTGGGCTGATAGCCCAGCCGCGACGGCATCTGGCCCATCAAGCCGGAGACCTCCATGCCGGCCTGGATGAAACGAAAAATGTTATCGACGAGCAGCAGCACATCGCGATGCTCGTCGTCGCGGAAATACTCGGCCATCGTCAGCGCCGCATGCCCGACGCGGAACCTGGCGCCCGGCGGCTCGTTCATCTGGCCGAAGACCATCACCATGTTCGGCAACACGCCGGCTTCCTTCATTGCATCGTAAAGCTCCTCGCCTTCCCGACACCGTTCGCCAATGCCGCAGAAAATGCTTACGCCCTCGTGATGACCGATCATGTTGTGGATCATTTCGGTCAGGAGCACCGTCTTGCCGACGCCCGCACCGCCGAAAAGTCCTGCCTTGCCGCCACGCTCCAGCGGCACGAGGACATCTATGACCTTGATGCCCGTCTCAAAGACTTCCGACTTGGTGGAACGTCGCGCCAGCGACGGTGGCGCCCGATGCACCGAACGCCACGCGACATCGGACAATGCCGCTTCGCGGTCTATCGTGTTGCCAAATACGTCGAACATCCGCGAAAGAACAGCTTTGCCCACCGGCGCTTTCAGCGGTCCGCCCGTATCCTCCACCGTCATGCCGCGCGCGAGACCTTGCGTGGGCGTCAGCGCAATCCCGCGCACGTGACGCGCATCCTGCTGCGCCAGCACTTCGATGACGATCTTCTTTTCCGGTCCCGTGAGCAGCACCGAGTAGATCGGCGGCAAATGCTCATCGAACCGAATGTCCACGACACTGCCGCGCACCGAGACGACGACGCCGAGATTCGATAGACCGGTTTTGGTTTCCATATTTTTCCACGCTGATCCAACGTCAATCCAGTTCAGTCATACTCTTGTTCGCGGCCCGGCGTTTCGTTCTTCTTATTCAATCTCAGGCGCCTTGGGCCGGGTGACATGAGGTTCCATAATGAGCGTTCCTTCTGTCTTCGCCATGCGCCACGTTCGTGAGCTGCCAATACGTTATGTACCTGGCATATCTCGAAGGGCCTCTACCAGCGCGTTGAAGAGCATAACGCGTCTGTCCTCGACCGCGGCGGGCCAACAATTGAAATCGCGCCACTGCCATCAGGTGCTCAGTTCCTCAACGTGATCGAATCTGTGTTCAGTGGCTTGGCCCGCGCGGTCATCCACAACAGCGACTACAACCGGCATTCCCCAGATGAACGGCCCAAGTGGTCATTCAGGTGGTAGGCTAACCGGAGATTTGGCCGTCCTGCAACGGACGAATTGTCCGGGAGCCCACCAGAGCCCTGTCGGCCGGTCAATGAAGGCCGCGTGCCCAGGAACCTGAGCCCACAAGTCTGCATCCGGACGCACCTCTCCTGCTGACAGCCCGGTCGGCCAGCTATGGCAACGCCCTTCAACATCGCGCTGACGGCAACGGACGGAGCGCGGCGATAGCGGCAAGGATTTGCTGGAACAGGCCACGCGGCACCATGGCCTCGGCCATCTGAAATGTGATGGAGCGTCCGTGCCGGACGATCTTGGCGCCGATCTTCACCATCCGGTCGCGCAGTGTCGTCATCGACCATTGCTTCACCGTCTCGGGTAGCGCCAGTGTGCGCAGGAAGTTGGCGAGGTTGTAGGCCAGGGCATGAAGCTGTAGCCGAACGGCGTTGGCGGCAAAGCGGTGGCAGGACAGCCGGGTCCAGGTGACGGCGTTCTTGCCTTCCTTGATGTGCTGCTCTGCGGTACCGCGCTGGTTGTAGAATATCACAACACGCTCGGCTGGCCGGGTCATATTGGTCACGATGAATCCGACGCGGATACAGCTCGCCAGGATGCCACTCGACCTTGGCAACCACACGGCGCGGCTTGCCCCACGATCCGGCTTGGTAACTGAAGCTGGCGTAATAGCGGCGCACCTCATGCGATGGGCGGCCGACCGGACGCTTCAGCAGCCAGGCGATGCGCTGCTGGAGGACGGAATTGACTGGCAGCCGGATCGTGTGTTTGTAACCCTCGGCTTCCAGGAATTCGTAAAGCTCCGGGTTGGCAAATGCGGCATCGCCGCGGAAATAGCGGCGCTTCATCTTGTGTCGGTAACGCGCAACGACCGGCTTCAGAACATCGCGCCAGCCATCCGCGGAGTGCACGTTCTCGGACCGCAGCGCACACCGCTCCAGATCACCGAACTGGCTGAACACGAACAGCGGATGATAGCACATGCAGGCGAAATGGCCGTTGTAGGCGGTGCCCTCCTGCGCACCATGGGTTTCACTCACACTGCTGTCCATGTCGAGCACGATCGTCGTCTGCGGCCGGCGCGCATGCACTCGGTCGATCCATGCCCCGGACAGCCCCGCCAACGCATTCAGGTTGGCCTCGCTGGTCAGCCACCCGGTCTCAAACCGGCCCATCTGGCTGGTCGAGGCGGCGGTCCGGTCGAGACCACGCCGATCGACGATGGCACGCATCGCCGGGTCATGTGCCAAACGGTCGGCATCGTTCACATCCTCATAGCCGGCGAGACGGCCAAACACAGACTGGCGAAACAACCCAGTCAACACGTGGCGCGTGTTCTTGCCACGGCGGCACTCCGACAGCTCCAAACGAGGCCGCCGTGGCACACCTCATCGGCGCCTTCTTGCGGGACCGGCAGCCCTCCCTGGGGAGGGCGCGGCCGGAAGGGTGGGGAAACTCCGCTGCCGCGTGTTGGGAATGGCGTCAGTCTGTCGATCTTCTCTCTCCACCCCCCTTCCCCATTCGCCGACAGAGCTTGCCGCTGCGGACGATCTTCTTGCTGAAGCAACGTGTGCGGGGGCCTTGGGCGGCTTCATCGTAGGCTCCTGGTTGCCGGGCAGGGGAAGAGCGGCGGGAGCCTTGCGGCCCCCGCCGTGGTGTCTCACCCGAAGGCGTTGATCTGGGCGGCGGCGGACTGGCGGGACGTGCTGGCGCTGGGAGCGGCGGGCTGCTCGTAGGGCTTCCAGTCGTCGCCGGTGATCTGGGCGTAGGCGCTGACAGCACCCTCGGCGGCGGCCATCAGTGCGAAGGCCTGCAGGCCCATCTCGGCGGCGAAAGAGCGGGCGCGCTCGGCCTTGCTCTCGAACCCGTAGACGGCGCTTCGGTCCTCGTCGCGATCATCGTTCTGGGACGCCATGGTGAGATCCTTCGCCTGCGTGACCTTGGTGCCGTAGAACTGGGCGGCCCCGTAGGCGGAGCTGACGAAGCTGCCGACCACACGCTGGAGGTGGATCACCATGGCCTTGTCGTTCAGCGAAGGCTGCAGCACCTGGGCGGAGCGGGCGACATGTTCCTCCGTGGCCTCGCGGATGGCGTCGTAATCGACCTGATCGAGCCCGAAGGCGCGGACCAGGTTCTCGACGAGGGCGCCGTGGGGTGCGTGGGCCTGGACCAGCTTGAAGGTGATGGCCTGACGGACCGGCGGGGTGCGGGTAGCGGGTTGCTGCGGGGTCTTGGGGTCGGACTTCTTGACGGCCATGATCTTATCTCTCTCGCTGCCCGAGGCGTCCGCTGGCCCTATGCCTGCGTCTCCCCCTCGGGTGCGGTTTTCTTGGGCCGGGCAGGCGGGCGGAGAGAAAGGCGCGGAGCGGGACCGGAGCCACGCGCACCCCCGGACTCTTATCCGGGGGAGCATGGCGAGGACCCACCCTTTCGCGGAGACCGACGCCGGGCCTAAACCGCACGCATCCGAGGGGTGACGCGGGCTGCCGTGCCGGCGACGCTTTGGCTGCGGGGTGAGTGAGGTGATGGCTGGAAAGGTCTGCCGCTCCAGGACGCGCGGCCGCCTCTCTGCACAGCCTGGCCGGTTCCACGCCTCACCGTCTTGCTCCCGGTTGGACCATCGCGTGCTTCGCGCAACGCTGGGACCATCCCGCTCCATGGGCGTCCCTGTCGATCGGCGCTTCGGGAGGCCGGGGACCGTCTGCTGCTCCTGAGCTGCTGCCCCAAGAAAGAACGTGGGCATGGAGATCCGGCTTGCGTCGTCGGTGTCGATCCGCGCGCCTGGGGTTGCCTCGTCAGGCAC
>PKWQ01000451.1 GCA_003133265.1 Acetobacteraceae bacterium | reverse complement strand
CGCGCCGCGATAGGGCCTCGGCCGCGCGGGGCGGCAGCGCGGCGGGCGCGGGGGCGGCGTCCGGCAGGTCGGTGGCGACATAGGTGCCGCTGCCGACGCGGGACCGCACATAGCCTTCCGCCGCCAGCCGTTCATAGGCCGCCACCACNNTGTCGCGCCACGCCCAGTTCCTCGGCGAGCGCGCGCGAGGCCGGCAGGCGCGATCCGGCGGTGAAGGTGCCGGCCAGGATGCCCTGGCGCAGCCGGCCGAACACCGCGTCCTGGCGGCTTTGGTCTGGTATATCCATGGGAAAATGGCCGTTTCTCTGGGTCCAATTTCAGCCTAAAACCGGAGAGGACACAAGAACAAGAGGCCGACCATGTATCTGCGCCCCGCCTTCGCCGAGACCGACACCGCCCGGATCACCGCGCTGATCCGCGACAACCCGTTCGGATTGCTGGTCACCACCGGCGCCAACGGCATGGAGGCCTCGCACATCCCGTTTACTCTGCTGGCGGACGGGGAGGGATTCCGGCTCGCCGGCCATCTCGCCGCCGGCAATGGGCAATGCGCGGCGCTGGCGGGCGGTCGGGCGCTGGCGGTGTTTTCCGGCCCGCACGCCTATGTCGCGCCGGGCTGGTATCGCACCCAGCCGGCGGTTCCGACCTGGGATTATTGCGCGGTGCATGTCAGCGGAAGATTGAGCCTGACCGAGGACGAAGGGGAAATTCTCGCCAGCCTGCGCGCCCTGGCGACGGACGATCCGGCCGGATTCGACCTCGATGCGCTGGCGCGGGACTATCGGGGCAAGATGATCGCCGGCATCCGCGCCTTCACGCTGAAGCCGGATAAGATCGAGGCGCAATGGAAGATGAGCCAGAACCGCAGCCCCGAGGACCGGCTCGGCGTTGCCGCGGCACTCCGGGCCAGCGGCGATGCGACCGCCGATGCGGTTGCCGCCCTGATCACGCAGACTTTACCGAAAACATAGCGCGTACATACGAACCGCGGCCCCTGGGAGCATCTCCGGAACCGGAGAGTCCCCCCTGCCGCGGTGGGTCGTCATCGCCCCCGGCGCCCCCTCGGGTGCATCGGGGGCGGCGGTTTGTTCAGAAGCCCTCGCGCTCCAGCCGCTTGCGCTCCAGCTTGCGGGCCCGGCGCACGGCCTCGGCCGCCTCGCGGGCGCGGCGCTCGGACGGCTTCTCGTAGTGCCGCCGCAGCTTCATTTCGCGGAAAATACCCTCCCGCTGCATCTTCTTCTTGAGCGCCTTCAGCGCCTGGTCGACATTGTTGTCGCGAACGAGAACCTGCACTTGGCCGCCTTCTCCTCTCATTGATCGCTTCCCCGCCATCGGGGATGCAAAAAAGGCCCGCGACCGGCTCTTGGTACGGGGAGGCGCGCTATAACATGCGTGCTTCACCTCGCCAAACCATTTCCTCCCACGCAGCCCGGAGACTGACGCATGGCTATTCTGAAGATCGCCCGGATGGGCCATCCCGTCCTGCTGCGCCGATGCGATCCGGTGGCCGATCCCGGGGCGCCGGAGGTCCGCCGGCTGGTCGCCGACATGTTCGAGACGATGGCGGATGCGCAGGGCGCCGGCCTCGCCGCGCCGCAGGTGCATGCGCCGCTGCGCATCTTCGTGTTCCGCGCGGCCCCCGAGCGCGCCGGCGAGGATGCGGAGGATATGCCGATCGGCGACACCGTGATGATCAACCCCGAGGTGGAACTGCTGAGCGACGACCGGGTACTGGGCTGGGAGGGGTGCCTGTCGATTCCCGGCCTGCGCGCCGCCGTGCCGCGCGCGCCGCGAATCCGCTATCGCGGCGTGGACTGCGACGGCAACCGGACCGAGCGGACGGCGGCGGGCTTCCACGCCCGCGTGGTGCAGCATGAGTTCGACCATCTGAACGGCATCCTGTATCCGATGCGGATGACCGATTTTTCCCTGTTCGGCTTCACCGACGAGATGGCACGCTTCGCCGCCGCTGCCGCCCGGCAGGAAGCGGCCCAGCAAACGGACCAGCAAACGGAGACGAACCGATGATCCGCCCGCCCGAGCGCCTGGCCGAGCGTGACGCCGCCATCGCGGCGATGCTGCCGCACGTCCCGTTTGACGGCTGGAGCAAGCGCGCGCTGCGCCGGGCGCTGGCCGACATCGGCGCCCCCGCCGATCAGGCCGACTGGCTGTTTCCCGGCGGTGCGGTGGAGATGGTGGAAACATTCTGCGATCTGTCCGACCGGCGCATGCAGCAGGCGGCGGCCGAGCTGGACATGACGGCGCTGCGGCTGCCGCAGCGCGTGCGCGCGATCGTCGCGCTGCGGCTGGCGCAGAACCGCCCGTGCAAGGAAGCGGTGCGCCGCGCGCTGTCCCTACTGGCCTTGCGCGGCGGCGCACGGGTGGCGGGGGCCTGCACCGCCCGCACGGTGGACGCGATCTGGCACGCGGCGGGCGATATGTCCGCCGATTTCAGCTGGTACACCAAGCGCGCCATCCTGGCCTCGGTCTACACCGCCACGCTGCTGTTCTGGCTGCGCGACACCAGCGAGGAAGACGCCGACACGCTGGCCTTCCTCGACCGCCGGCTCGCCGAGGTCGGACGGTTCACCAAGGCGCGGCGCAGGGTCGAGACAGCGATGGGGCGTCTGGTGCCGCCACGGCTGCGCAGCGCCTGAAGCCGCGTCTACTCCACCTGATCGGCCAGCCGGTCCAGATGGTACGCGGTGTCGCCGAACATGTGCTCGATGACCATCACGCGGCGGAAGAAATGGCCGATGGCGTATTCCTCGGTCATGCCGATGCCGCCATGCAGCTGGATCGCGTTCTGCGACACGAAGCGGCCCGACTGCCCGACGCCGACCTTGGCCATGGAGATGTTGCGCTCCCGCTCCGCCGCGTCCGGCTCGTCCACCATCATCGCCGCCAGCATCGCCATGCTGCGGCCCTGCTCCATCGCCACCAGCATCTCCGCGGCGCGGTGCTGCAAGGCCTGGTTCTCGCCGATCGGCTTGCCGAACTGCACGCGGGTCTTCAGATATTCCAGCGTCATGGACTGCATCGTCTCCATCGTGCCGATCACCTCGGCCGATGTCGCGGCGATGCCCGCCTCCACCACGCGCCGTATCACCGGCAGCGCGTTGCCCACCTCGCCCAGCAGGTCGTCCTTCGAGACCTTCACGCCGGACAACGAGATTTCCGCCGCGCGCGTCTCGTCGCGCAGCGTGTAGCCGCGCCGCGCCAGCCCGGCCGCATTGGCGTCCACCAGGAACAGCGACAGTCCGCCTTCGTCGTCGCGCCCACCGGAGGTGCGCGCGCTGACCACCAGCTTGTCGGCGGTGTCGCCATGCAGCACGACGGTCTTCGCCCCTTCCAGCACCCAGCCCGCGCCGTTCGGCTTGGCGGTGGTCAGGACGTCGGTGATGTCGTAGCGCGACTGGCGCTCGTAATGCGCGAAGCCGAGCTTCGTGGTGCCCTCGGCGATGCCGGGAATGATCTCCGCCTGCTGGGCGGCGCTGCCGGCCAGCTTGATCGCCGTGCCACCCAGCACCACGGTCGACAGATACGGCTCCAGCACCAGCGCGTGGCCGAACGACTGCATCAGCAGCATCACGTCCACCGCGCCGCCGCCGAACCCGCCATGCTCCTCGGCGAACGGCAGGCCGAGCAGGCCCAGTTCGGCATATTGCGACCAGAGCGCCTTGCTCCAGCCTTCAGGCTCCTTCAGGTAGGTCTTGCGTTTCTCGAACCCATACTGGTCGGATAGCAGCCGGTTGACGCTGTCGCTCAACAGCCGCTGGTCTTCGGTCAGATCGAAATCCATCAGAGCCCCAACACTGCTTTGTTCAGAATGTTCTTCTGGATCTCGTTGGTGCCGCCGTAGATCGAGGCGGCGCGCAACATGAGATAGGCCGGCGCCATCGCCGGCGCCCAGTCCGGCCCGATCGCCGGCTCGTTGGTCAGTGCCGACAGCTCCTGCTGCCAGACCGCCATGGCCTGCGGGCCACCGACATCCATCACCAGTTCCGATGTGCCCTGCAACAGTTCGGTGCCCTTGATCTTCAGCACCGAGGACAATGGATCGGGCTTGCCGTCGCTGGCCTTGGAGAACGCCGAGACAACGCGCAACTGGGTGATCTCCAGCGCCTTCATGTCCACCTCAAGCTGCGCCACGCGGGTGCGGAAGCCGCGATCCTCGATCAGAGGCTTGCCGTTCATCCGCACCTCGCGCGCCACTTCCTTGGCCCAGCGCGTGCGNNTTGGCGACGTTCCAGCCCTTGTTCTCCTCGCCGACCAGATTTTCCACCGGCACCTTCACGTCGGTGAAGAACACCTCGTTCAGATGGTGGCTGGCGTCGATCGAGATGATCGGCCGTACCTCGATGCCCGGGGTCTTCATGTCGACCAGCAGGAACGAGATGCCTTCCTGGCGCTTCTGCGCCTGCGGGTTGGTGCGGACCAGCAGGAAGCACCAATCGGCGTTGTGCGCGGTGGAGGTCCAGATCTTCTGCCCGTTCACCACATAGACACCGCCCTCGCGCTTCGCCGCGGTACGCAGGCTGGCGAGGTCGGAACCGGCACCCGGCTCGGAGAAGCCCTGGCACCACCAATCGTCGATATTGGCGGCGCGCGGCAAATAGCGCCGCTTCTGCTCCTCGGTGCCGAACTGGATCAGCACCGGGCCGAGCATGGTGATGTTGAACGAGGACAGTTCCGGCGCCGGAGCCATCAGGTTCTCTTCCAGGAAGATCATCCGCTGGATCGCGGTCCAGCCCGGCCCGCCATATGCCTTCGGCCAGTTGAACGCGGCCCAGCCCTTCTTGTTCAGGATACGCTGCCAGGTCACCGTGTCCTGCTTGCGCGGCGGGTGGCCGAGCCGCATCCGCTCGCGGATATCGGCCGGCAGATTGTCGTGGATGAAGGCGCGGACTTCCGCGCGGAAGGCGACCTCCTCCGGTGTGAAGCGCAGATCCATGACGTTCTTTCCCCCTAGGATGGTGCTGGGCGTGGTTCGTCGAATTCTGTTCCTACTGGCCGGTATCGGCAAGCCCACCACCGTCGCGGCAGGGCAATCGCTTGGACACGTGCCGCTTGGTGCGGCGGATCGTGTCCCATTGCGTGGTGCAGGAGGCCGCTAACTGGCCCGCCGGCGCCAGCGTCGTCACCGTCATGTGCGAAGCGTCGGCCATGCNNGGTTCCCAGCAAAACGATCGAATCCCCCACCGCGAACCGTCCGCCCGCGATCACCGTGGCATGGATGCCGAGGTCGGAATGCCCGTACAGCGCCCGCAGTTCCGCCACCGGGTCGGCGTCGCGCTCCGCCGTTTCCGGGTTCACCTGGGTCGCCGGGCAGCGCGCGATCCGTTTGGTGACGCGCAATGTCGCCCCGCCGAGCCGCAGGTCGCGGCCGACCCAGTCGAGCTCGGCCCAGGGAGCGGCGCCGTTGAACCATACGTTGGCCCGGAAGCGCCGCCGGTGCCGCCGCGCGCCCACCTTCGCCTCGTAGTCGCGCAGGCTCGCCAGGTTGATCAGGCTCACCACCGGCAGCTTCTGGTCGCAGAACACATGGCCCGGCTGATACTCGAACCGCGGTGTCCCGCGCGCCTCCTCGCCCAGGAACCGGACCAGGAATGCCCCGATCCGTTCCCGCCCGGCGGCACTCAGCGCGTCCTCGGTGATCCCGCTGCCGTCCGGCGCGTGGATCGCCAGCGCCCCCGTGCGCGGGTCGAAATGCGAGCGCAGCGCCGCGGCTCGGGCATTTTTCATCAGGCACATGAAGTTGTATTTCGGCAGCCAGGCAGGCGCCGCCGGGTCATAGCCGGAATCGCCCTGCGCCAGCGCGAACGCCCGGTCCCACGGGATCGCCCCGCCGGCCTCCACCTCCGCGTGCTCCAGCGCCTCGGCCGTCAGTCCTTTCACCGGAAAGCGATAGAGATGTTCGATCCGCATGGCCCGTCCCCCTTGAGACATACTCTGCCCTGTCCCATCTGGCTTTTGGAAGGCCTTACTTCCGTCGCCAGCGAAAGGGGCGGAGAGTGGGCATGTCGCCTAGGATAAGGGACACCGACCATGGATATCGAAAAATTTACCGACAGGGCGCGCGGCTTCATTCAGGCTGCGCAGACCATCGCCATCCGCGAATTCCACCAGCGCATCACCCCCGAGCATCTGCTGAAGGCGCTGCTGGACGACGAGGAAGGCGCGGCCGCCGGCCTGATCAAGGCTGCCGGCGGCGACTCGCAGGCGGCGAAGAACGCCGTCGAGCTTGAGATCGCCCGCCAGCCCAAGGTGCAGGGCGGCGGCGCCGGCCAGCAGAATGTTGGAACGCATGGATTCCTCCTCGATGTGAACGATGGCCATGGACCGCGCGGATATGGCTCCGCGACAGGAAAACCCAGGGCTCCCGCTTCACAACCGCCAAGCTGGCAATTGGTTCAATTTTTCGTGCGAGCGGTGAAGCTTATTCCTCGGCCAGATGCACGACCCGGCCGCCGGCCATGGTCAGCAGCACCTGGCCCTGCAGGCGCCGCCCGTCGAAGGGCGAGTTCTTGGACTTGGAGATCAGCCGGTCGGCGTCGAGCGCGAAGGGCGAGTCGATGTCGCACAGCACCAGGTCCGCCGGCGCGCCGGGCGACAGCCGTCCGCCGGGCAGGGCCAGCAGGCGGGCGGGGGCGTAGGTGACGGTGCGGATCAGGTCCACCAGGGCCACCCGGTCCTCGTGGTGCAGCGACAACAGCCCCGCCAGCAGGGTCTCCAGCCCGACCGCGCCGGGCGCGGCCTCGTCGAACGGCAGCCGCTTGTCCTCGGCCGGGGCCGGGGC
>PKWQ01000157.1 GCA_003133265.1 Acetobacteraceae bacterium | reverse complement strand
GCGTCAGCGGCAGCAGATTGGCCGACAACGGCACGATCGGCCCGTGCGCCGACAGGTTGTAGGCGGTGGAGCCGGCGGGGGTGGAGATCAGCACGCCGTCGCAGATCAGTTCCTCCAGCCGCACCCGCCCATCGACGGTGATCCGGATTTTTGCCGCCTGGCGCAATTGGCGCAGCAGGCTGACTTCGTTCAGCGCCAGCGATTCCTCGACCGAGCCGGTCATGGTCACCGCGTGCATCCGCAGCGGATGCAGCACCGCCTCCTGCGCCCGCGCGACGCGGGCCGGCAGATCGTCCTCGCCGACCGCGTTCATCAGGAACCCGACCGAGCCGCAATTCATCCCGTAGACCGGGATGTCGTGGCCGAGCACCGCATGCAGCGTTTCCAGCATGAACCCGTCGCCGCCGAGCGCCACCACCACCGATGCGTGCAACGGCTCGCAAGTGCCATAGCGCTCGGTCAGCCGCTCGCGGGTCTGCTGTGCCAGCACGGTCGGCGCGGCGACGAAGGCAACGCGGCCGGGCGCGACATCGCGCGGCCGGGCCGACGCCGAGGCGACCTCTTCCGGGATGATCAGGTTCAAACGACTCTCCGGTGCTCCAGCACCCTGTGCTCGAGAACGGGCATGTCGCGGCGGACCCGCTCGGTAACCGCCGGATCGATCCGCGCGGTCGCCCAGCCCACCCCGTCGGAGACCTTCGCCACCACATGGCCCCAGGGATCGCACAGCAGCGAATGGCCGAAGGTGAAGCGCGGCTCGCTGCCCCCGTCCAGGTGCCGGCCCCAGGTCGCCGGCGCCGCGAACCAGCATTGCGTCTCGATCGCGCGGGCGCGGATCAGCGTCTCCCAATGGTCCTTGCCGGTTTGCAGAGTGAAGGCGGAGGGCAGGAAGATCAGCTCCGCCCCGGCGCGGCGCAGTTCCAGGAACATTTCCGGAAACCGGATGTCGTAGCAGATGGCGCAGCCGACCTTCACCCCGCCGGCCTGGTAGGTGACGATGGCGTCGCCCGCGCCATAGGTGGCGCTTTCACGAAAGCCGGTGCCGTCGGGGGTGACGATGTCGAACAGGTGGATCTTGCGATAGCGCGCCAGTTCCTGCCCGTCCGGGCCGAACGCCACGGTGGTGTTGAACAGCCGCTCGCCGCCGTCGGTCTCGGCCATCGAGCCGCCATGGACATGGATGCGCTGGCTGCGCGCGACCCCGCGCAGGAATTCGTAGGCGGGACCGCCGGGTTCATTCGATCCCGGGGGCGGCAAAACCTCGGCCTGCTCGAACTTGCCGGCGCGGCTGCCGCCGAGGCAGGTCCAGACTTCCGGCAGGCTGACGATGTCGGGCCGGTCGGCGGCGACCGCCGCACCGATCAGCCGGCTGGCCTGGGCGATGTTTTCCGCTTTGTCGTGGCCGGGGTTCATCTGCACGACGCTGACGCGCATCCGGGGGTCTCCTGTGGCCTCGACCATCATCAAGCACCGCGTCGCCGTTCCAGGCAAGCCGACCTAGCGCGGCCGGTCCAGCCGCGGCTCGGTCCGGATGGGGCGGGGCGGCTCGCCCCGTCCTTGATCGCGCCGGGACGACAGCCGGACGGTGCGCGGGTCCTCGTCGTCCATATCGTAGGCGGCGGGCGGGATCGGCGGGCGGCTGATCGGCGGCGCATCGTCCCGCCGGCGCGGCGGGGGGGCGGTGACGGGCGGCGCGTAGACGTCGTCGTAGGACGTGGTCCGCATCGGCTCGGGCAGGCGCAGGGCAAGGCCGCGGATCTCGCCCTGGATCTCGTCCAGCCGCGCCTCCACCGCTTCCAGCCGGCCTTTCAGGCCGATGACGCTGAACGGCATGAACAGAAAGGCCAGCGCATACATCAGCGCCGGGACCAGCAACAGGATCGGCACCCACCAGGGCAGCCAATCGGGCAGGGTGAAGGGCAGGCTCATGCGGCGAGACTAGCATCCGCGGGGCATGGTGATCCATCCATGACGCGACATCGCGGCCGCGACACCTGGATTTCCGGCGCGCGCCGTGCCAAGCCTGCCGGCGGCTTGCCCACCGCCGTCTCTTGCCGACCCAGGAAACGCCCAGGAAACGTGATGAAACTGCTCATCCCCGGCCCCGTCACCACGCACCCGAGCGTACGCGCGGCGCTCGCCCAGGATTTCGCGCCGTGGGACAACGAGTTCCGGCCGATCTACGCCGCCGTGCGCGCGCGCGTGCTAGCCATCGCCGGCGGCGTTCCCGGCCGGCATGTGGCACTGGCGCTGCAAGGCTGCGGCCACTTCATCACCGAGGCGGCGCTGCGCACCTTCCTGCCCATCGGCGGCAAGATCCTGATCCCGACCACCGGCTCCTATTCGGACCGCATGATCCGGCTCGCCACCGAGGCCGGGCGCATCGCCATCCCGTTGCCGATCGATCCCGCCCGTCCGGCCGATCCGGGCGCCATCGCCGCCGCGCTCGCCGCCGATCCGGCCATCTCCCATGTCGGCATCGTCTACAGCGAAACCGGCAGCGGCGTGATCCACGACGCCTTGGCCATCGGCCGGGCGGCGCACGCGGCGGGCCGGCGGACCATCGTCGACGCCGTCTCCGCCTTCGGCGCGCTGCCGCTCGACATCTCCGCCCAGCCGGAGATCGACGCCGCCGTGTTCACCTCCAACAAATGCATCGAGGGCGTGCCCGGCCTCGGCTTCGCGGTCTGCCCGACCGAGCGGCTGGAAGCCTCCGCCGGCAACGCCGGCTCCTGGTCCTTCGACCTCGCCGACATCTACCAGCACGGCGTCCGCAGCGCGCCCGGCACCTTTCGGTTCACCCCGCCGGCGCAGGTGCTGGTCGCGTTCGCCACCGCGCTCGACCTGTTCGAGGCCGAGGGCGGCCAACCAGCCCGGCTCGCCCGCTACACCGCCAACATGCGCGCGCTGTACGACGGTGTGTGCGCGCTCGGCCTGTCACCCTGCCTGGCGCCGGAGCATCAGGGGCCGATCGTCGTCAACATCGCCGCACCCGACGATCCCGCCTGGAACCTGCAGGCATTCGTCGACGCGCTGAAGGCGCGCGGCTTCCTGATCAGCAATTTCTACAACACCGTATCGCCCAGCTTCCGGGTGGCCTGCATCGGCGCGATCACCCCGGCGGACATGCGCCAGGCGGTGACGGCGATCGGCGCGGCGCTGGAACAGATCGGCGTGCAGCGACGGAGAGCCGCCTGACATGACCACCGATCTGCACATCGCCCGCGCCGCCCGCCTACGCCCCATCGCCGACATCGCCGCCAAGGTCGCCATCCCCGCGGAGGCGCTGGAGCCGTACGGTCGCTTCAAGGCCAAGATCGGCTTCGACTTCATCCGCTCGGTCGCGGATCGCCCGCCGGGCAAGCTGGTGCTGGTCACCGGCATCAGTCCGACCGCCGCCGGCGAGGGCAAGACCACCACCACCATCGGCCTGGGCGACGCGCTGAATGAGATCGGCACCCGCGCGATGATCTGCCTGCGCGAGCCGAGCCTGGGGCCGAGCTTCGGCCAGAAGGGCGGCGCCACCGGCGGCGGGCACGCGCAGATCGTGCCGATGGACGAGATCAACCTGCACTTCACCGGCGACTTCCACGCCGTCACCGCCGCCAACAACCTGCTGGCCGCGATGATCGACAACCACATCTACTGGGGCAATGCGCTCGGCATCGATCCACGCCGCGTCACCTTCCGTCGCGCGCTGGACATGAACGACCGCGCGCTGCGCGCCATCGTCGGCAGCCTGGGCGGCATCGCCAACGGCTTCCCGCGCGAGGACGGGTTCGACATCACCGTCGCGTCCGAGGTGATGGCGGTATTCTGCCTCGCCCGCGATCTGGACGATCTGCAACAGCGGCTGGGGCGGATCATCGTCGCCCAGCAGCGCGACGGCTCGGCGGTGACGGCACGCGATCTGAAGGCCGATGGCGCGATGGCGGTGCTGCTGCGCGATGCGCTGATGCCCAATCTGGTGCAGACCATCGCCGGCTCTCCGGCGCTGGTGCATGGCGGGCCGTTCGCCAACATCGCGCATGGCTGCAACTCGGTGATCGCCACCGATCTCGGGCTACGGCTCGCCGAGGTGGTGGTGACGGAAGCCGGCTTCGGCGCCGATCTGGGCGCGGAGAAGTTCCTGGACATCAAATGCCGCGTTGCCGGCCTGACGCCCGGCTGCGCCGTGGTGGTGGCGACGCTGCGCGCGCTGAAGATGCATGGCGGCGTGGCGAAAGCCGACCTCGGCGCCGAGGACACCGGGGCGGTCGCGCGCGGATTGGCCAACCTGCTCCGCCATGTCGAGAACATGGAGAAATTCGGCCTGCCGGTGGTGGTGGCGCTCAACCACTTCACCTCCGACACCGAGGCCGAGTTCGCCGTGGTGCGCGACGCGCTGGCGGCGCGCGGCACCGAGGCGGTGATGTGTACCCACTGGGCGGACGGTGCGACCGGCGCGATCGATCTGGCGCGTGCCGTGCGGGCGCGCCTCGATGCCGGCACCGCCCGCTATGCCCCGATCTACCCGGACGCGATGCCACTCGCCGACAAGATCCGCACCATCGCGCGCGAGATCTACCACGCCGCCGACATCGTCCTGCCGCGGGCGGTCGCGCGCAAGCTGGCCGGGTTCGAGGCGGCGGGCTTCGGCCATCTGCCGGTCTGCATCGCCAAGACCCAGTACAGCTTCAGCGTCGATCCGAAGCTGCTCGGCGCGCCGGAAGGCCACGAGCTGCCGGTGCGCGACGTGCGCCTGTCCGCCGGGGCCGGTTTCGTGGTGGCGATCTGCGGCGACATCATGACCATGCCCGGCCTGCCGCGCGCGCCCGCCGCCGAGCGGATCTTCCTGGATGCGGACGGACAGATCGAAGGACTGTTCTAAGACGCCTTAACGACCCGGGATGCCGGCGCCGTCGGCCACGAAGCGGGCCAGCGCGTCGCCCAGGCAGGCGTGCAGCGTGTCGACCGCCTTCTCCTGCTCGGCCTTGCGCGTCCGCTCCAGGTCGATGCCGCCGTTCTCGGCCCATTGCCGCATCAGGTCGTAGCGGCGGAACAGCGCCACGTCGGGCGCCTCGGCAATGTCGCGCAGCACCTCCTCATAGACGTCCAGGCTGGCGCGGGTGCGCCAATAGCGGCTGTATTGCAGGTCGATCAGCACCAGGTCGGCATGCGCGGCGCGCACCGACCCGGCGCCGGCATCGACCGTCGCCCGCAGCGCCTCGGCATTCATCGAATGCGCCGCCTCCACCGCGCCGGTCTGCCACAGCACCAGGGCGAAATGCGTCTGCGCCAGTTCCGCGTCCATCAGCTTCAGCATGTCCGGCGCCGGCATGCTGCGCGCGCCGCGCAGCGTCAGATGGATCTCCCGGCCGGGCAGCAGACCACGCAGTTCCTCGGCCATGCGAAACGGGAACGATCGGCCGCCGCCGCCGTCCTGGCCGACCATGGTGGCCGAGCCGACGGCCAGGATCTCGATCGGGCCCGGCCGCTTGATCGCCGTCGCCAGATGTTCCAGCGGATTGTCGGGCTTGGTGAATTCCGCCTGTAGCGGACATGCATCGTCCGCCGTTGCCCAGACCGGATCGGCCCCAAACACCAGCGAGAGAACGGCAACAAATATGGCCCAGCGCATAAACCACTTGGGTATCAGGGGCCGGGGCAGCGGGCAAGGGAGGCTTTACCCCAACAGGGCGCGCGCCGCCGCCTCCACATCCTGTGCCGCCGCGCAGGCGGGGTGGCGCGTCAGCAGCAGCGTCTGCCGCCGGATCGCGTCACGCACCCGCTCGTCGCGCCGGACCACTCCGAGCAACGGCGGCGCGTGGCCCAGGAACGTGGCGCAGGCACGCGCCAGCGTGGCATAGGTCCGCTCTCCCCCCGGGCGGGAGGCCGCCTGATTGACCACCACCGACGCCGCGCCCACCCCCCGGTCGGCCCCCCGGTCGGCGGCGTGCAGCTTCAGCACCGCATAGGCGTCGGTCAGGCTCGTCGGCTCCTCGGTCGCCAGCACCAGCAGTTCATCCGCCCAGGCCGCCATGCGTCGCACCGATCGATCGAGCCCGGCCCCGAGATCGAGCAGCACCAGATCGTGCTTCCCCGCCGCCGCGCGCAGTGCCTCCAGCACCCGCTCCAGCACCGCCGGATCGAGCGTGGACAGCGCGCCGGACCCCGACCGGCCGACCACGATGCCGAAATCGCCGTCCGCATGGTGCAGCGTCGCCTCCGCCAAACTCGCCCGGCCGGCGATCACCGAGCCCAGATCGAGCGCCGGCATCAGGCCGAGCTGGATGTCCACGTTGGCCAGCCCCAGATCGCCGTCGAACAGCAGCACCCGCCGCCCTTGCCGCGCCAGCGCATGCGCCAGCGTGATGGCGAACCAGGTCTTCCCCACGCCCCCCTTGCCGGAGGCGATGGCGACGACGCGCCCGGAAGATGACGGGGTCAAAGATGACGGGGTCAAAGATGGCGAGGCCGATTGGGTCATCGCGGATGCTCCGTCATTGGGGGCGTCGTCTCGGTCAGGCGCGCGGCGAGCAGCGCCGGGGTCATCGGCACCAGCCCGTCGGCGGCGCCGGGGCCGATGCCGGCCTCGACCAGGACCAGTTTCCCGCCGACCGCCGCGGACAGCACGCCGCCCAGGCGGCGGGCCATGTCCAGCCGGGTCGCCACCAGCATCCGCGCGCCGATCCCGGCAAAGCCGGCGGCCATGTCCGCCGCCTCGTTGGCGTCCAGCCCGGCCGGCAGCACCAGCACCGTCGCGGCATCGGCGATGGCGGCCAGCGCTGCGATCTCCTCGCGCTGCGGCGGATCGAACGGATCGGTCCCGGGCGCGTCGATCAGCACCGGCGCGCCGGCCGTCCGCTGGGCCAGCGCGCGGGCCAGCGTCACCGGATGGCTGGCAACGATCAGGTTCACCCCGAGCAGCCGCGTGAACGCCGCCAGTTGCTCGGTCGCCCCCGCCCGCCGCCCGTCGGCGGTGATCACCAGCGGCGACTGGCCAGCCATCACCAGCCGGGTGGCCAGCCGCGCCACGCTCAATGTCTTGCCCGCGCCGGGGGGTCCGACCAGCAGCAGCGGCCGCGCGCCCAGGCCGAGATCGAGCGCGCCGAACTGCACCGTGCCCGCCAGCGCCTCCACCAGCCGCCCCCGCATCAGCCCGTTCCGCAGCGCCTCCGGCACCGCGTGGAACCGCAGCGCGGCGAGCCGCGCCGGATCGGCCGGCATGGGCGGTTGCTCCTCGGGCTCCAGCGCCGCGGTGATCTCCACCTCCCCGCCGACGCGGCGGCTGGCCAGGATCAGCGCGTCCGCCCCCAGCTCGGCCCGCACCCGCGCCATCGCCGCCGCCATCCCGGCGGCACGGTAGAGTTTCAGCCGCATCTTCGGTCGCCGCTGGAGGCGGACGCGTGCGCCATCAGATCGTGCCTACGGTGCGGATGCGCGCGCGGGGAAAAATTTCCGCCTGCGCCAGCACCGGCGTGCTGGGGCGGATGCGTTCGACGATGGCGCGGACATGGAAGCGGATCGCCCCGCCGGTCAGCAGCACCGGCTGCTCGCCGGTGGCGCCGGCGGCATCGAAGGCGGCGCGCAGGCGCTGCATGAAATCCTGCAACCGGCTCGGCGCCATCGCCAACTGCCGGTCTTCCGGCGGGCCGGTGAGTGCCTCGGCGAAGTCCGTCTCCCAGGCCGGCGACAGGGTGATCAGCGGGATATAGCCCGCCGGTCCGGTGTAATGGTCGCTGATCTGCCGGGCGAGGCGGGCGCGCACATGCCCGGCGATCGCCGGAATGGCGCGCGCGCCGCCGGCACAGGCTTCCTGGATGCCTTCCAGGATGGTCGGCAGGTCGCGGATCGAGATCCGCTCGGCCAGCAGCGCCTGCAACACCCGCTGCACCCCGCCGACGGTGATCTGGCCGGGGATCAGGTCGGCGACCAGCTTCTGCTGCTCGCGCGGCAGTTCGTCGAGCAGCTTCTGCGTCTCGGAATAGGACAGCAGCTCGGCCATCGTCTCGCGCACGATCTCGGTCAGATGCGTGGTCAGCACGCTCGGCGGATCGACCACGGTGCAGCCGCGGAACAGCGCCTCGTCCTTGGCGGAGGCGTCGATCCACAGCGCCGGCAGGCCGAAGGCGGGTTCGCTGGCCCGCTCGCCGGGCAGGTCGGGCACACCACCCTTCGGGTCCATCGCCAGCAGCTTGTGCGGCCGCAACTCACCATGTCCGGCCTCGATCTCCTTCACCCGGATCGAATAGCCGTCGGGCGGCAGCTCCATGTTGTCCTGGATGCGTACCGGCGGCAGCACGAAGCCCATCTCCGAGGCGATGGAGCGGCGCAGGCCCTTCACCTGCTCGGTCAGCCGCGGCGTGTCGCCGCCGGCCAGCGCCAGCAGCCCGTAACCGAGTTCCAGCCGGATGGTGTCGATGCGCAACGCCTCGCCGATCGGCGGCTCCACCGGCGCGACCGGACCGGTCGGCAGCGGCGCGGTCTCCGCCGACATCGGATTTTTGAGCCTGAACCATGCCGCCCCGCCGGCCAGCCCGAACAAGGCCAGGAACGGCAGCGCCGGCAGCCCGGGCATCAGCGCCAGCACGCCGGCCGCGCCAGCCGCCATCGCCAGCGGCTTCGGGCTGCTGCCGAGCTGGCGGACCAGCGTCGCGTCCGCCGTGCCCTCCATCCCGCCCTTGGTCACCACGATGCCGGCGGCGGTGGACACCACCAGCGCCGGGATCTGCGACACCAGCCCGTCGCCCACGGTCAGCGTGGTGAAGGTCGAGGCCGCGTCGGCGAACGCCATGCCGTGGCGCAGCAGCCCGATGGTGAGCCCGCCCACGATGTTGATCACGGTGATGATCAGCCCGGCGATCGCATCGCCGCGCACGAACTTCGCCGCGCCGTCCATCGCGCCGTAGAAGCCGCTTTCCTGCTCCAGCTCGCGGCGGCGCTGGCGCGCGGTCTTGTCGTCGATTGTCCCGGCCGACATGTCGGCGTCGATCGCCATCTGCTTGCCGGGCATCGCATCCAGGCTGAAGCGCGCCGCCACCTCGGCGATGCGCCCGGAGCCCTTGGTGATGACCATGAAGTTCACCACCAGCAGGATGCAGAACAGGATCAGCCCGATCACCACGTCGCCGCCCATCAGGAAGCCGCCGAACGCGGCGACCACATGGCCGGCGGCGAGCGGCCCCTCGTTGCCATGCGACAGGATCAGCCGCGCGGTCGCCACGTTCAGCGACAGACGCAGCAGCGTGGTCAGCAGCAGCAGCGTCGGAAAACTGGTGAAATCCAGCGGCCGCTCCAGGAACAGCGCCACCATCAGCACCAGCACCGATGCCGTCACCGACAGCGCCAGCCCGAGATCCAGCAGCAGCGTCGGCAGCGGCAGCACCAGCACAGACAGCAGCGCGATGACGCCGAGTGCCAGCCCCACATCGGTGCCGGGCGCGGCGCGGCGCAGCCGGGCCAGCAGCGGCGCGGTTGCGCTATCGGTCATGGCTCAGGCCACTACGGTCACGGCCGCTACGCCCGCCGGGGGCGGCGGCACAGCGGCGCCGTGCGCGGCGTAGTCGCGCAGCTTGTTGCGCAGCGCACGGATCGAGATGCCGAGGATCGTCGCCGCGTGCGTGCGGTTGCCCAGCGTGTGGCCCTGCGTCGCCAGGATCAGGTCGCGTTCCACCTCCTCCATCCGCCGTCCGACCAGCCCGGCGATACCGCCGCCGCGCGTCGCCGCTGCCGGACCGGAAGCCGCCGCCCGCGTGGTGGGCGCCCCGAGTTCAATCGCCTCGGCGCCGATCTCCTCGCCCCCGGCCAGCAGCACGGCGCGATGGATGGTGTTTTCCAGTTCCCGCACATTACCGCGCCAGCCATGCGCCAGCAGCAGCACCTGGGCCGCGTGCGAGACCGGGCGATACGCCAGCCCGTTCACCTCGGCGTAGCGGCGCGCGAAATGCTCGGCCAACGCGATGACATCGCCCGGCCGCTCACGCAGCGGCGGGACACGCAACGAGACGACGTTCAGACGGAAATACAGGTCCTCGCGGAAGTTGCCACGCGTCACCTCCGCCGCCAGATCGCGATTGGTGGTGGCCAGGATGCGCACATTCACCCGCACCGGCGCCGCCCCGCCCAGCCGGTCGATCTCGCGTTCCTGCAAGGCGCGCAGCAGCTTCGCCTGCAACCGCACGTCCATCTCGCTGATTTCGTCGAGCAGCAGTGTGCCGCCGTCGGCCGCCTCGAACTTGCCGACGCGCCGCGCCAGCGCGCCGCTGAACGCGCCCTTCTCGTGGCCGAACAGCTCCGACTCCAGCAGATTTTCCGGGATGGCGGCGCAGTTCAGCGCCACGAACGGCCCGCCGGCGCGCCGGGAGCGGCGATGGATGTGCCGTGCCATCACCTCCTTGCCGGTGCCGGACTCGCCCAATATCAGCACCGAGGCTTCCGCGCCCGCCACTTGCTCGGCACGCTTCACCGTCGCCGCCATCGCCGGGTCGCGCACCACCAGCGTGTGGCTTTCGCCGGATGCCGCTTCCAGGATCGCGGCGATCAGGTCGGGATCGGGCGGCAGCGGCAGGAATTCGCGCGCCCCGGCGCGGATCGCGCGCACCACCGCCTCCGGGTCGTCGCCGGTGCCGCAGGCCACCACCGGCACCGCCATCCGTTCCTGCGCCAGCGCGCGCACCACCGCGCCCACGTCATGCGCCAGATCGCACAGCACCAGATCGACCCGCGCATCGCCGCGCAGCCGCGCCAGCGTCGCCAGCAGCACCGCCGCGTCGAAGCCGCGGGAGCGGGC
>PKWQ01000151.1 GCA_003133265.1 Acetobacteraceae bacterium | reverse complement strand
AGCAGGCCCACCCCCAGCGACTTGACGTGATCGGTCCAGGACGTCACCCCCGCTTCCGTGGCCTCCAGGCGCGTCAGGTTATGGTCCCGCGCGTAACGCACCAGGCCCGTCACCCAATCGACATTGTATTCGATGCTGCGCGGAATATTGCCCAGCGCCATATGCGGCCCGATCAGCATCATCATGTTGGGGAAGCCGTCGACCAGAACACCGAGATAGGTCTGCGGCCCGTTCTTCCACTTGTCCTTCAGCCGCTGCCCGCCCACGCCCCGGAAATCGATCCGATCGAAACTGCCGGTGATGGCATCGAAACCGGTCGCGTAGATGACGATGTCGAATTCGTATTCGGCATCGCTTGTCTTGATGCCCTTCGGCGTGATCCGCTCGATCGGCGTTTCCGAGATGTCCACCAGCTTCACGTTGCCCTGGTTGTAGACCTCGTAATATCTGGTCTCCAGTGGCACGCGGCGGGTGCCGAAGCCGTGGTTCTTCGGTATCAGCTGTTCCGCCACCTTGGGGTCTTTCACCCGCTGGCGGATCTTCCTGGCCACGAAGTCGGAAATCGCCGCGTTCGCCTTTCGGTCGGTCAGGATGTCGCGGAAGTTGCCCTGCCAGATGCCGAAGCCGGGCTCGGCATACAGTTTCTCGAAGAAGGCCTCGCGCTCCTGATCCGAGACCTCGAACGTGCCGCGCGGGTCTGGGGTATGCAGAAAGCAGGAAAAGGTCTCCTGGCAGCGCTGGAACATTTTCGGATAGCCGGCCTTGAGCTTCGCCATTTGCGCGGCGTCGATCTTGCTGTTGAGCAGCGGCGCGCACCAGTTCNNCGTGCGTTGGAACACGGTCAGGTGGCCGGCGGTCTTGGCCACTTCCTGGATCGTCTGCACCCCGGTGGCGCCGGTGCCGATCACCGCCACCCGCTTGCCCTCGAAGCTCACCGGCTCATGCGGCCATTGGGCGGTGTGGAAAGATTGGCCCGTGAACGTATGCACCCCTTCGATGCGTGGCATCGTCGGCGCCGAAAGCGGGCCGATGGCGGTGGTCAGGAAGCGCGAGCTGAAGCGGCTGCCATCCTGCAACGTCACATCCCAGCTCCGCGTCGCTTCCTGGTAGTGTGCCGCGGCGACACGGCTGTGGAACTGGATGTCCTTGCGGAGGTCGAATTTGTCGGCGACGTGGTTCAGGTAGCGCAGCGTCTCCGGCTGGCCGGCGAAATGCTCGCTCCAGTCCCATTCCTCCAGCAGCTCCTTCGAGAAGGAGTATGCGTAGGAGTAGCTTTCCGAATCGAAGCGCGCCCCCGGATAGCGGTTCCAGTACCAGGTCCCGCCCACGCCGGTACCGGCCTCCAGCACGCGCACGCGCATGCCCAGTTCGCGCAGGCGGAGCAACTGATACATCCCGGACATGCCGGCCCCGATGATCAGGGCGTCATAGTCCGGAGCCGGGGCCGAACCGGTGGTGGTTCGAATGTCGTTCGAGGCGGGCATACGCGTTTCCTCTTGCATGGCGTGTCAAACAGTCGGGCGCTGTGAACAGGCGCCCGCAGCGGGCCCCGTCAAGTTCAGAGACTTCAATCGGCTATCGTGCAGATCGTCGGGCTGCACAAGACGATCATGGCGTCAGGCCAGCCAGTCAGGCACCGGCAGGCTCTTTGAACGTAGGAATTCCGGGTTGAACAACTTGGATTGGTAGCGCGACCCGCCGTCGCACAGCATCGTCACCACGGTGTGCCCGGGCCCGAGCGTCTTGGCGACCCGAATGGCGGCGGCAACGTTGATCCCCGACGACGTGCCAACCGACAAGCCTTCGTGGATCAGCAGATCGTAGATCAGCGTCAGCGCTTCCGGGTCCGGAATGCGCTCGGCATCGTCGATCGGCGCGCCGTTCAAATTCTCCGGCACGCGCGACTGGCCGATGCCTTCGGTGATGGAACTCCCGGTCACTGTCAGATCGTTGCTCTTGACCCAGCCATGCAGCGCGCTGCCTTCGGGGTCGGCGAGGACAATATGAACCTTTGGGTTACGCTCCTTGAGCGCGAAAGCGACGCCGGCGAGCGTGCCGCCAGTGCCGCAGGCGCAGGTGAAGGCGTCTATTTTTCCGTCCGTCTGATCCCATATTTCCGGGCCAGTGGTGGTCCGGTGCCCTTCGCGATTGGCGAGGTTGTCGAACTGGTTTGCCCACACGGCGCCCATCTCCTCTGCCATGCGGCGTGAGACATGCACGTAATTGCCAGGATCGCGATACGGCTTGGCCGGTACCAACCGCAGGTCGGCGCCGATCATACGCAGGAAACTGATCTTCTCCTGGCTCTGGGTCTCCGGCATCACGATGACGGAGCGATAGCCTCGCGCGTTGCCGACCAGGGTGAGCCCGATGCCGGTGTTTCCCGCAGTACCCTCCACCACAATGCCGCCGGGCTTCAGCGTACCGCGCTGCTCGGCATCCGTGATGATGGCCAGGCCCGCCCGGTCCTTAACCGAGCCGCCGGGGTTCATGAACTCCGCCTTGCCCAGGATCGTGCAGCCGGTGGCTTCCGAGGCCCGGCGCAACCGGATCAGCGGCGTGTTGCCGATCGCCGCGGCCAAATCGTCGGCCCAGCGATTGTTGTGATACGACATGCTTACGACGCCTCCGTCCGTTCGTTCGCCATTAAATAGGCGCTGGGGCCGGACGAAGCCATAGAGCACTCGCGGCGGGTAGGGACTGAACGATAGCTCACGCCAGCGCACCCCCCCGTTCTTCCAGGCATCGACGCCGCCTTCGATGTGGCGGGCGAGGCTGAGACCCGCATCCTGCGCGGCCTGCACCGCCATCGCCGAGCGTTCGCCGAAGGCGCAATAGAACAAGAGCGTCTTCCCGGGCACCATGGCGAGCACATGCAGCACGCCGCCGGGCGAAATGTTCTCCTGCAGATCGCGATAGGACAGATGCAGGGCGCCGGGGATTTCACCATGCCGCCGACGTTCGCTCTTGTCGCGTAGATCGATCAGCGCCACGTCGGGCTTGCCGATCAGCGCCTTCGCCTCATCCGCGCTGAAAGCCCAGCCGCGCCGGGCGATCTGTTCCTGAGCCAGTCCCTGATGCATGTTGGCCGGCACCGCGACATCCATCATCTTCGGATTGGCGAGCCGAAAATCACCGGCGCATGGACGTAATACGAGACGTCCACGTCGGCCCGGATGCCCTGCCGCCGCAGATGGTCGGCGGTGAGGTAGACGATTTTCTGTGGCGCACCCGGGCACTTGAAGGGCAGCGGCGGCTGGGTGAACACCGCCCGGCCGCCGGGCTTCAGCGCCTTGATGCACTCCCACGTGTAGCCGACATGGTCGGGCGAATAGTTGCTGCACACGCCGCCATGGCCCAGCGCCTCCCTCAGCGCGGCGATCTTCCGCCAGTCGAACTTCACCCCGGTGCAGACCACGAGATAGTCATAGGTGACGGTATCGCCGTTCGACAGCGCAACGGCATTGTTCGCTGGATCGAAGCTCTCCGCGGCCGCCTTGATCCGCCCGACCCCGGCGGGCAGCAGGCTGTCGGTCGGCCGGCGCGTTCTCGCGAGGTCGTAGACCCCGGCGCCGACCAGCGTGAAGGCCGG
Organism: Acetobacteraceae bacterium; assembly: GCA_003133265.1. Lineage (GTDB taxonomy): Bacteria > Pseudomonadota > Alphaproteobacteria > Acetobacterales > Acetobacteraceae > PALSA-911. The sequence continues at coordinate 3,562 of PKWQ01000151.1, read as the reverse complement.
CTGGTAGTAGTGCGTGTCGCTCGGTTCGACGATGGCGATATCGACCGCCCGCCGGCCGCGGCGCCGCAGGCTTGCCGCAACGGTAATCCCGGCGGTGCCCCCGCCGACGATCAGCACCTGATGATGGTGCGAGGTGTCCCCCATTGTTGCTTCCCTTCCTGTGCCGGGGTTTTTCCCCGATCAGGCGACGGTTAAGTTTTTCTATTCAGCCGACATCTCCCAGATGACCGGCCTATTCGTCCATCCGGATGGCAGGCTAATCAACGATCCGTGTATTCCGCAACGGTGGAATCGAAATGAGGCGCCCTATAGCCTATTGGGCTTGCCGTTGCTCGTCCGCAGCTGGTCAGCCCCGCTCTTGAACACCAGCACGCCGCAGCGTAGCCTGCCCATGCAGCGATGCCGGCTTGGCCAATTTCAACACACAGCGGGACATGTCCCCACATCGGAGGCGCGCCGCTTAATCGCGGAACGACTCCGCCAGCAGGAATACGCCATGGAGCACCAACCTTCAGTGCCACATAAGTGGGACGTAGAAGCAGATGTCGTCGTCGTCGGATTCGGGGCGGCGGGCATGGCGACGGCCGTCACCGCCCATGAGCTGGGAGCCAAGGTCGTTATCCTGGAGAAAGCGCCCGAAGGTCAGGAAGGCGGCAACACGCGGGTAGCGGGCCAAGGGTATCTGAACACGTCGTCGGTCGAAAGCGCCATCGCCTATCTCACCGCCCTGTGCGGCCCCTTTACCGTGCCGGAGGCCATGGTGAAGGTGTGGGCAGAGGAGATGTGCCAAAACAATGCCTGGCTCAGAAGCCTCGGCGGCAATCCGCAAGAGCATCAACCTCCGCCGGTCGGAATCGAATATCCGGATCTGCCCGGGGCGGACTGCGTGCATAAATTCCACGACGGCCCCACCTATGGCTATTCCTACACGTGGCAACTGTTCGAGCGTCTGGTCAAGGAACGTCCTATCCCCATCCTTTATGAAACGCCGGGGCGGGAACTGATCCAGCACGACATCACCAAGGAAATTCTCGGGGTGCGCGCCCAGAGAGGGAATGACGCGATCACCGTCAAGGCCCGGAAGGGGGTGGTGCTGACCTGTGGTGGATTCGAAAACAACCAGGAAATGATTCGCAATTACCTCCCCGGCGTCCCGTACTGCTACACCTCCGGCACGCCGTACAACGAAGGCGATGGCATCACGATGGCGATGTCGGTCGGAGCCGACCTTTGGCATATGAACAACTACGCCGGACCCTCGATGGCTCTGAAGGTCCCGGAAGTCCGGACCACGTTTTCGATGCAGGCGTTACACTATAGCAAAGAAACACCGGGCGGCATGATCGTGGTGGGCCCGGACGCCAGACGCTTCACGGACGAAAAGTTTAGGACCCGCCATGGGAAAATTCCAGTGAATGGCCGCTGGCTTCCCCTGACCACTCCGTGCCCGATGTTTCTGATCTTCGATCATACCCTGTTTTCTTCTGGCCCGCTCTATGACAAGCACCCGAGCCACGGTTGGACGCAAATCGTCGAGCGTTACGATTGGAGTCAGGACAACAGCGCCGAACTGGCGAAGGGTTGGATCAAGACCGCCGGCAGCCTCGAGGCTCTTGCCGCGGTCGTGGGACTCGACCCCGCCACGCTGGCAGACACCGTCAGCCGGTGGAATCGCCACTGTGATGCGAAAAACGACTCGGATTTCGGCCGAACCTTGATGATGGCGCCGATCGCTGGCGGGCCGTATTACGCGGTCGAGCTCTCGCCCTCGATGCTCAATACCCAGGGCGGCCCGAGGCGCAACGAAAAGGGCCAGATCGTGCGGCCGGATGGAACGCCCATTGCAAGGCTGTACAGCTCGGGAGAACTGGGTTCGATCTATAGCTATCTGTATCAGGGCACAGGAAACCTCGGCGAATGCCTGGCGTTTGGCCGCGTTTCAGGGCGGAATGCCGCAGCCGAAATACCCTGGGAGTAGGAATGAACCGGCTGCACAACTCGGTGTGGCTGGCTTAGCCGACAATCCCCGGCACTGGGCCCACTATCACCTCGTTCGTGGCGTATGCGACCGAGAAGAAGATCTCTCGGACACACGAACGCTTCGGCCATGGCGCTGTCGAGGGCATCGCGAGTCCGGAGGCCGCGACCCATATCTCGGTCCAGGCCGATTTCATCCCGACATCTTCTGGGGTCTGGTCGCCAGCTTCTGGGTCGGCAATATCCTGCTGCAGATTGGTTTCCATCCGGCGCCAATACTGCGGGGTTTCGTTCTTGGACCACGAGTGGAGGAGAATTTCGGGCGGGCGATGCTGATCTCCAACGGCGATCTGAGAGTGTTCGTCGAGCGTCCGATCAGTGCGACATTCCTGGTGATCGCGGTGTTGCTGGTCGTCGCGCAGATCATATTCCGAATGCGCATGATCACCCGGACCCGAGCGATGAAGCCCGCCGCGCCATGAAAATGTTCAGCCAAGCGCATCAAGGTTGCCGCAAGCAATCCGGCGAGTTGGACCGCAATGGCCACGTGTCGAAATGGAGCGACCGGCTGCGACGAACATCTCGCCGACACCAAAGTCGATTCTGCAACGATGTCTCTGCGTTTAACCGACCGAGGAAAAGCGTCCGGCGAAGGTGAATATGGCCCAACGGAACAGCCGGTCGGTGATGAAGCCGCGCAGGCCAAGGGTCAGCAGCGCAACGAGAATCTGATCCACCAGCATGTAAAGCCGCGCGTCCCAGATCATTTTCCCAAGACCGGTATTGGCGGCGATCAGTTCGGCAGCGACGATGGTGACGAAGGAATTTCCCATCCCCAACCGCATACCTGTCAGGATAAAGGGCGCGGCCGCGGGCAGCGCGACGAACAAGAACACCTGCCGCGTGCTGGCGCCCAGAGAACGGGCAGCGCGGATTTTATTCGGCGCGATCGAGCCAACGCCCGCAGCGGTGTTTAGGGTGACGATGAACACCGTGGTGTAAATGATCAGGAAGATCTTCGAACCTTCGCCGATGCCGAACCAGATTACCGCTACGGTGATCATCGCCGTGGCGGGGATGAACCGGAAAAACTCGGTAAACGGCTCCAGTAAATATCGAATGAACCGGAACGATCCGATGGAAAGACCAAGTGGAATGCCGATCGCCGAGCCGGCCAGGAAGCCTATCAAAATGCGCCGCATGCTGACTGCGACCTGCTCGCCAAGCGTGCCGTCCCGGATCAGTTCGATCGCCCGGACGATGACACGCGCAGGCGGGGGGAACAGGATCGAGCCGACGAGGTAGACCGAGGCGATGTGCCAGATAGCGAACAGCGCCGCGAACCCAGTTGGGTAACCGGCGATGCGGAACAGAACCCCATTCCGTAACCACATCATGCGGCGCGCCGCATNNACCGCCTTCAGTTTCGATTCCGGTCCGGCATGCATGACGCCGATCCGCGTGGCGAGGGTCACGGCCTCGTCGATGTCATGCGTGATGAACAGCACCGTCTTGCGGGTGGCACCCCAGATGTGCAGCAGTTCTCGTTGCATGACCGCGCGCGTCTGCGCGTCGAGCGCGCCGA
>PKWQ01000026.1 GCA_003133265.1 Acetobacteraceae bacterium | reverse complement strand
GCTGTGCCAGCAGCCGCGCCGCCACATAGCCGTCGCCGCCATTGTTGCCCGGCCCGCACAGCACCAGCGTCCGGCATGGCCTGAACCGCGCCCGCACCGCGCGCGCCACCGCCCGGCCGGCATTCTCCATCAGCGCCGGGCCGGGCACGCCCAGCGCCGGAGCACGCGCGTCCGCCCGGCCCATCTCCTCGGAGCTCAGCAACTCATGCCGCCCGGCGATCCGCTGTTCCCACGCGCTGTCGAAATCCATCCGGCGAGTGTGCCAGATCGCCCCCCGCATGTCCCCATCGGCGGCACCGGCACGACGATGCTCGCCGCGGCGCTGGCCGCCACCGAGCTGCGTGCGCTATTGGAAGAAATCTTACGGGAGACGCAGCAATGACCTGGGGCGTGGTTCTGGCCGTGCATACGCTCGGCGCGACGATCTGGGTGGGCGGGATGTTCTTCGCCCTGCTGGTGCTGCGCCCGAGCCTGGTGGCGCTGGAGCCGCCGCAGCGGATGCACGCGCTGGTGTTCAAACGGTTCTTCCTGATCNNTATGGCGGCTTCTCCGGCGCCGGGCCGCATATCCATGCGATGCATCTGACCGGGCTGATCATGTCCGGCGTGTTCGTGGCGATCTTCTTCGGTCCCTGGCGGCGCTTCCGCAACGAGCCCGCCAACCGGCCGGCGGCGGTGGAGATGATCCGCAAGCTGATCCTGGTCAATCTGGTGCTGGGACTGCTGACGATCGCGGTGGCGACGATCGGTTTCTGATCTCCCGCGATTGCCAAACGCGCGCCGATCGCGTTGGAATTGCCGCATCGAACGAGAGGGCAACAGATATATGAACGACCGGTCGCGCTGGGATCCGGAGATGATCGCCAACCAACGGATTTTCGACGCGCTCGCGGCCAAGTACCCGCCGGTGAAGGCGGAGAACCCGATCCAGCCGCACCGGGCGGTAAACGAGCTGCTCAATCTGCCCTTCGCCGAGGGCGGACCGCGGATGGCCGAGACCGTCGATCGCTGGGCGATGGGCAATGGCAGGCGCATCCTCTGCCGCATCTATCGCCCGCGCACCGACAAGAAGCTGCCCACCTTCGTCTACATCCATGGCGGCGGCTGGGTCTGGCTGTCGATCGACACCAGCGACCGTGTGGCCCGCGAACTCGCCGCAGCCGGCGAGGTCTCGGTCGTCAGCGTCGATTACACGCTTTCGCCCGAAGCCCAGTTCCCCCGCGCGCTGGAGGAATGCGCCGCCGTCGTGCGCCATATCGCGGCGCACGGGGCCGACTGGGGCCTGGATCAGGACCGCATCCTGATCGGCGGCNNCATCCTGGCGCTCTACCCGGTCTGCGACAGCCGTTCGAATACCGACAGCTATCGGGAGTTCGAGAGCAGCTACGGCCTGACGCGCGAGCGGATGGAGTATTACTGGAACGCCTATGTTCCGCACGCGGCCGACCGCGCCCACCCGTGGGCCGCGCCGCTGCGCGCCGACCTGACCGGCTTGCCGCCGACGCTGGTGCTGCTGGCGGAACTGGACGTGCTCCGCTCCGAGGGCGAGGCGCTCGCGGCGAAACTGCGCGCGGCGGGGGTGCCGGTCGAGCTGGAAACCTATGCCGGACTGGTGCACGGCTTCATGCGCGCCACCGCCAATGTGGGCAAGGCGCGCGCGGCGATGGCGAGGGCCGGGGCGTGGATGCGCGGCCTGGGGGCTTAAGCGCCCCTAGGCTGGCCGTTTCAGCCCCAGCCGTTATTACAGCGCCAGTTTCAGCTTGGCGCCGATTTCGCCGATCACGCCACGACGGAAGGCCAGCACGCAGATCATGAAGATCGCGCCCTGCGTCACCGTCACCCACGCGCCGAACTGCGCCAGGTAGTTCTCCATCGCGGTCACGATCAACGCGCCCATCACCGGCCCGAAGATCGTGCCGAGGCCGCCGAGCAGCACCATCAGCACCACCTCGCCGGACATCGAGTAGTGGACGTCGGTCAGCGTGGCGATGCCGAACACCAGCGACTTGGTGCCGCCGGCAACGCCGGACAGGGCGGCCGACAGCACGAAGGCGATCAGCTTGTAGTCGTCGGTGCGGTAGCCGAGCGAGGTCGCACGCGGCTCGTTCTCCCGGATCGCCTTCAGCACCTGGCCGAACGGGGAATGCACAATGCGATGGATCAGCAGGAAGCCGCCCAGGAACACCGCCGCGACCAGCCAGTACACGCTCATGTCCTTGTCCAGCGAGATCATGCCGAACAGCTTCCCGCGCGGCACCTGCTGGATGCCGTCCTCACCGCCGGTGAACGGGGCCTGCAGGCAGAAGAAATAGACCATCTGCGCCAGGGCGAGCGTGATCATGGCGAAGTAGAGACCGCTGCGGCGAATCGCCAGCCAGCCCAGCACCAAGCCGAAGCTGGCGCCGGTCAGGCCGCCCAGGATGATCGCCGACTCGGCGGTGACGCCCCAGTTCTTCACCGTCCAGGCGGCGACATAGCTGCCCATGCCGAAATAGGCGGCATGGCCGAAGGACAGCAGCCCGACATAGCCGATCAGCAGATTGAAGGCGCAGGCGAACAGCGCGAAGCACAGCACCTTCATCAGGAACACCGGGTAGAGCACCCACGGGGAGAACACCACCAGCGCGGCCATGAACAGGAAGGCGTAGGCCTGAGAACGCGAGAAACCCAACATGTCAGGCCGCCTTTCCGAACAGACCGGTCGGTCTCGCCAACAGCACGATGACCATGACCACGAACACCACGGTGGCCGAGGCCTGGGGATAGAATACCTTGGTCAGCCCCTCGATGACGCCGAGCCCGAAGCCGGTGACGATCGAGCCCATGATCGAGCCCATGCCGCCGATCACCACCACGGCGAACACGGTGTTGATGAAGTTCGACCCCATATTCGGGTTCACCGAATAGATCGGCGCCGCCAGCACCCCGGCGAAGGCGGCGAGCGCGACACCGCCGGCATAGGTCAGCGTGATCAACCGCGGCACGTTCACCCCGAACGCCTGCACCAGCGGCGCGTTCTCGGTCGCCGCGCGCAGCGTGGCGCCAAGCGAGGTCTTCTCGATGATCGCCCAGGTCGCGAAGCAGACGACCACCGCCGCCAGCACCACCCAGCCGCGATAGTTCGGCATGAACATGAAGCCGAGATCGGTCGCGCCCTGCAACGCATCGGGGATGCGGTACGGCATGCCGGAGCTGCCGTAGGCGTTGCGGAACAGCCCCTCGATCACCAGCGCCATGCCGAAGGTCAGCAGCAGCCCGTACAGATGGTCCAGTTTGTAGAGCGGGCTGATGATCGTCTTCTCCAGCACGAGGCCGAAGATGCCGACCAGGATCGGCGAGAGGATCAGCGACGGAAAATAGCCGATGCCGACATATTCGAGCAGCATCCACGACACGAACGCGCCCATCATGAACAGCGCCCCGTGGGCGAAGTTGATGATGCGCAACATGCCGAAAATGATCGCGAGGCCGAGCGAGAGCAATGCGTAGAAAGCACCGTTGATGAGCCCGAGCAGAAGCTGCCCGAAGAGCAGCGGGCCGGGAATGCCGAATATCATGATCATGGAAGTTTCCCGGCCACGCCGTTCCCTATGGTTTCAGGCTTTGATGAAAGAGCAGTGGCCATCGGCGAGCGGACGGTAGGCTTCCTCGCCCGGGGTCGTCGCCACCAGATTGAAGTAGTCCCACGGCCCCTTGCTCTCGCTGGGCTTCTTCACTTCGAAGAGGTAGGCCGGCACCAAGTTGCGGCCGTCCTCGCGGATCGTGGTCTTGCCGAAGCAATCGTCCTCGACCGGCATCTTCTTCATGCGGTTCACCGTGGCGATGCCGTCCTTCTTCGCCTCGGCGGCGCCCATGTCATGCACCGCCTTCAGGTAGTGCAGCGTGGCCGAATAGCAGCCGGCATGGATCATGTTCGGCCAGTTGTTCGGCGTCTTCGACTTCACCCGGTTGGTGAAGGCGCGGGTGCGGTCGTTGAGGTTCCAGTAGAAGCTCTCGGTCAGGTTCAGCCCAGCCGCCACATCGAGGCCGAGCGCATGGACGTCGGTGATGAACATCAGCAGCGCGGCCAGCTTCATCGACTTGTTGAGGCCGAACTCGTTGGCCTGCTTGATCGAGTTCACCGTATCGGCGCCGGCATTGGCCAGCCCCAGAACCTTCGCGCCGCTCGCCTGCGCCTGCACCAGGAACGAGGAGAAGTCGGTGGTGCCCGGGAACGGATAGGGCGCGGCCCCCAGCACCTTGCCGCCCGAGGCCTTGACCAGATCGGCGGTATCGGACTGCAACTGCTTGCCGAAAGCGTAGTCGGCGGTGAGGAAGTACCAGCTATCGCCGCCGGCCTTCACCATGGCGCCGCCGGTCGATTTCGCCAGCATGTAGGTGTCGTAGACCCAGGTGATGAAGTTGGGCGAGCAATACTCCCCGGTCAGTGCCACCGTGGCGGGGCCGACGGCGAGGAAGATCTTGTTCTTCTCCTTCACCACGCCCTGCACCGCCAGCGCGACGGAGGAGGTCGGCACGTCGAGGATCACATCGACGCCGTCGCGGTCGATCCATTGGCGGGAGATCGACACGGCGACGTCAGGCTTGTTCTGATGATCGGCGGTGATCACCTCGACATTCAGCCCCTTGGCGGAGATGCCGAAATCCTCCAGCGCCTGCTTGGCGCAGATAACCGAGGTGGGGCCGCCGGTGTTGGTATAGGGGCCGGACTGGTCGTTCAGCACCCCGATCTTGATCGTCGGCTTGCCCTGCGCATGGGCACGAGCCAACGGCACCGTACCGGCGGCGGCGACCGAACCCAGCAGCGTGCGGCGGGAAATGGCCATCTGTCTCTCCAATCCTTAGGTTTTCACGAGAGAGCAGCCGCCCTTGTCGAGCGACCGCAATGCCTGGTCAGCCGGGGCCGTCGCCAAGCCAGCCGAAGCCGTCAGAAATCCGCGCCTGTCGACGATCTGCTTGATGCTCATTGTCCGGCCCTCCTTACTTGACGACGATACGGCTTCGATGAAGATGCTGGGCGCGCCGAATGGTCAGACGCCCAGATACTCGTGCAACTTGTCCATCTTGGATTCAAGCTGATGGTTCGGGATCATGTCGATCACCTTCCCGTGCTCCATCACGTAATGCCGGTCGGCAACGGTCGCGGCGAAGCGGAAATTCTGCTCCACCAGCAGCACCGTGAAACCGCGCGACTTGATCTCGCGGATGGTGCGGCCGATCTGCTGCACGATCACCGGTGCCAGACCTTCGGTCGGCTCGTCCAGCAGCAGCAGGCGCGCGCCGGTGCGCAGGATGCGCGCGATCGCCAGCATCTGCTGCTCGCCGCCCGACAGCTTGGTCCCCTGCGAGGTGCTCGACCGCTCCTTCAGGTTCGGGAACAGCTCATAGATTTCCGCTATGCTGAGCCCGCCGGGCGCGACGATCGGCGGCAGCATCAGATTCTCGGTCACCGATAGCGACGCGAAGATGCCGCGCTCTTCCGGACAGAACGCAACACCGGCCCGCGCGATGACGTTGGGCGCCAGACCGATCGTCTCCGCCCCGCGGAAGCGGATGCTGCCCTCGCGGCGGGGAACCAGGCCCATGACCGACTTCATGGTGGTGGTCTTGCCGGCGCCGTTGCGGCCCAGCAGCGTGACCACCTCGCCCTCGCGCACCTCGAAATCGACGCCGTGCAGGATGTGGCTTTCGCCGTACCAGGAATTGAGCCCTTTGACCTCAAGCATGTTCGGACCCCAGATAGGCGGCGATAACCTGGGGATTGGCGGAAACGGAGGCGTAGTCGCCCTCCGCCAGCACACGCCCGCGGTTCAGCACGGTGATGGTATCGCAAAGCCCTTCCACAACCGATAGGTTGTGCTCGACCATGAGGATGGTACGCCCTTCGCGGATGCGGCGGATCAGTTGCACGACCCGCTCCACGTCCTCGCCCGCCATCCCCGCCGTGGGCTCGTCCAGCAGCAGCATCTCCGGATCGAGCGCCAGCGTGGTGGCGATCTCCAGCGCGCGCTTGCGCCCGTATGGCAGCAACACGGCCTGGATGTCGGTGTAGCCGGTCAGGCCGACATCGAACAGCAACTCCCGCGCCCGGTTGTCATAGGCCTGCAACACCCGCTCCGAGCGCCAGAAATCGAACGAGGCGCCGCGTGCGCGTTGCAGCGCGATGCGCACGTTCTCCAGCGCGGTCAGATGCGGAAACACCGCCGATATCTGGAAGCTGCGCGCCAGCCCCAGCCGGGCCACCTGGGCCGGCTTCAGCCCGGTGATGTCACGTCCCTTGAAGTAGATAGTTCCCCGGGTCGGCTGAAGGAATTTCGTCAAAAGATTGAAGCACGTGGTTTTCCCGGCACCGTTCGGCCCGATCAACGCATGGATCGTACCCGTCCGCACCTTCAACGCGATTTCGTTGACTGCCACAAAACCTTGAAACTCACGGGTTAGGCCCGTGGTTTCCAGGATGGTATCTGTCACCCCGGACATCTCCCTAAATTTAGCTGCGCATGCACTGATCGCCTGCTGACGCTGATTTGCATATCGGCGCCCGCCGCGCAAGATTGTTTCCTGTCATCCGCGGCAAACGGGACAACACACATCGAATTGACCGGCCGCCAATAACCGGATGGCATTCCACTCCCCCCGGCATAGCGGCACTGCGCAGACGTGCTAAACAGGTTCCCCATGCGCGGAAACGACGCGACACGATACCGTCTTGTTCGGCCGGAAACCCGCCTTGCCGCTGGCGGATTCATGTTGCTGTTCCTGCTCGGCGCCTGCGATCCGGGGCCGCTCGGCACGATCCCGCCGCCCGAGCGGCAGGCGGACTGGCATGCTACCCCCGCGTCCATGACCCCGATCTGGCCCGGCGCGGACTGGTGGCGGGGCTTCAAGTCGCCCGAACTCGACGGGCTGATCGACGCCGCGCGCGTCGGCAGCCCCGACATCGCCGCCGCCATCGCCCGGATTCGCCAGGCCGATGCCCAGCTCCGCATCGCCGGCGCGGCGCTGCTGCCCAGCCTGAGCGGCACCGGCAGTGCCAGCTGGCAGCAGGCCGCACGCAGCAGTCTCGGCAGATCCTCTGGTGGCGGCGGTCCCTACATCGACCTGCATACCTACTCGCTCGGCCTGAACGCCGCCTACGAGGCCGATTTCTGGGGCAAGAACGCCGCCACGCAGCAGGCCGCGCTCGAATCCGCCATGTTCAGCCGCTTCGACCGCCAGACCGTCGCGCTGGGCGTGCTCACCTCGGTCGCCAGCACCTGGTTCAATGCGCTCGCGTTCAGCGACCGGCTGATGGCGGCCAAGGATAATCTGAACGACGCCGAGCAGACGCTGGCGGTGATCCGCGGCCGCTTCGATGCCGGCACCGCCTCGCTGCTCGATGTCTCCCAGCAGGAAGCGCTGGTGGCGGGGGAGCGGGCGAACCTGCCCAACCTCGCCAACCAGATGGAACAGGCGCTCGTCGGCCTCGGCACCCTGATCGGCACGCCGCCGGCCACGATCGCCGTGCGCCCGGGCACGCTCGCGGCGCTGGC
>PKWQ01000222.1 GCA_003133265.1 Acetobacteraceae bacterium | reverse complement strand
CGATGGCTAAGCGCGTGGTCTATGGCCGCATCGCGGAGATGGCGGGGCCCCGGGCGCGCGATGTGGACCAGATCCTGCGCATTATCGACTTCCCGCACGCGGCCGCTTCGATCGCGGCGGCGATGCCGCCGGAAACGCTCGGCTGGATGCACGACTTCCTGGACGGGCTGAATTTCTACCAGGACCACGCGAGCGCACAGCCGCCCGAATACAGCCTGCTCGGCATCCGCCGGGAGCGATGGAGCCTGCGCGACCTGCTGGCGATCGGCCGTCTGGCGGGCGCCGACATCAACTGGCTCAGCTATTTCTCGCTGATCCGGCATAGGGATTCGCCGGACTGGCCTGCCATCTGGCAACGCGCGCTGGCCGCCGGCGGCGGCGGCGAAACCGGCGGCGCGGTTGGCGAACCTGACGCGACGCTGGCGCGCGTGCTGCTGCGCCACAGCCGTCCCGGCAGCAACTGCGTCGTCGTGGCCCCGTCGCACAGCGCCAGCGGCGGCGCCCTGCTGGCGTGCAATCCGCATCTGCCGCTGGCGTTGCCGAATGTCTGGCTGCTGGCGGGGGTCTGCTCGCCGCACTGGCGCGCCGTCGGACTGATGCCGGCCGGCCTGCCGTTCTTCGCGCTCGGCCGCTCCGAGCACATGGCCTGGGGCGGAACCAACATGCGCGCGGCCTCCAGCGACCTGTACGACGTCGCGCGCGAGCCGCCCGGCGCCATCGCGTCCCGGCCGGAGCGTATCCGCACCCGGTTCTGGTTCGACCGCAGGGTGATGGTCCGCCGCTCCCGGCTCGGCCCGATCGTCTCCGACATCCCGCGTTTGCGTGCCCGCCCGGATGCCAGGATCGCGCTGCGCTGGATGGGCCATCGGGCGAGCGACGAGATCACCGCGTTCCTGCGGCTGCCGCACGCGCGATCGCCGACGGCGTTCCGCGCCGCGTTCGCCAGCTATGGCGTCGGCGGCCAGAACATGCAGTTCGCTGGCCGGGACGGCAATATCGGTCAGATCATGGCGGTATGGCTGCCCCGGCGCGCAGCCGGCCAACCGCCGGACCTCGTGCTCGATCCACACTCGCCCTTGGCGCAATGGCATGGCCATGCCACATCGGAAGAGCTGCCCTGGGTGCTCGATCCTCCGGAAGGCTTCCTGGCGTCGGCGAACAACGCGCCACCGCCGACCGATCCGCCGACCGGCTATTTCTTCAGCGCGCGCGAACGGGTCGAGCGGTTGCGGAGCTTGCTGGCACAACGGGAGAAACTGTCGCTGGACGATCTGCGCGTCCTGCACCAGGACGTGGTTTCCACGGCGGCCGCCGGACTGGCGGCGATGCTGGTGAATGCGCTGGACGATGCCGGCGTGGCCAGCGACCGACCGGAATTCGTCGCCCGCCTGCGCCGCTGGGCCGGCAGCTACGCCGCCTCGGCCACCGAGCCGGTGGCGTTCGAGACGCTGCTGTATCACGTGGCGCACCGACTGGGCGCGCGCCGGCCGGAACCCACATGGACCCATCTGCTGACCTTCCTGCGGGCGGACCTTGCCGCGCTGGCTGCGCCGGAACGGGCCGCGCTGCTGCGCCGGGCGCTGTCGGACGCCGCCGGCGACGCCGCGCGGTTCACCAACTGGGGAGAGATGCACCGGATGCCGGTGCGCTCGGTCCTGGCGCGTATTCCGCTGATCGGCGCAGCGTTCCGGCTGGACGAGTATCCGGTCGGTGGTTCGCGCGAGACGGTGATGAAGACCGCGCATGGCCTGGTACACACGCGCCACGCGGTCGCGTTCGGCGCGCAGGCGCGGTTCCTGGCGGATCTCGGCGATCCCGACGCCACCTATGGCGTGCTGTTCGGCGGCCAGGACGGCTGGCTCGGCAGCGCCAACTACGCCGACCAGATGACGCTGTGGAAAGCCGGCCAGGACATTCGCCTGCCGCTGACCCAGGCGGCGGTGGAACGCGAATTCCCCCATGTGCAGCATCTGGGACCCGCCGGACGATGATCGACGCCACGCCATTGCTGCGTGCCTACGGGCACTACCGTCTCGGCCGGCTCGCGCGCCAGGTTCCGGCGGAGGTTCAGCAACAGCAACTTCTGCGGCTGGTTCGCCACGCCGCCGGAACCCGCTTCGGCCGCGCCCATCGGTTCGACCGCATCACCTCGGTCGCGGATTTCCAGCAGAGCGTGCCGTTGCGCGACTATGACGATTTCTGGCGCGACTACCTGGCGCCGTCGTTTCCACAGGTGATCGACGCGGCATGGCCGGGGCGGATACCGTTATTCGCGCTGACGTCCGGCACCACGACGGGACGCACGAAATATATCCCGGTCACCGCCGAGATGTGCCGCAGCAATCGCCGCGCGGCGCTCGACCTGCTGGTGCATCACTGCGCCAACCGTCCGGACAGCCGCATCCTGAGCGGACGCAACTTCATGCTGGGCGGCAGCACCGCGCTGAACCAGGAAGCCCCCGGCATACACAGCGGCGATCTGAGCGGCATTGCCGCGGCGGATGTTCCGTGGTGGGCGCGCCCGTACTATTTCCCGCCGCGCGATCTGGCGCTGATCGCGGACTGGGAACGCAAGGTCGAAATCCTCGCCGAGCGTTCCCTGCATGAGCGCATCCTGTCGATCAACGGCACGCCGAGCTGGCTGCTGCTGTTTTTCGAGCGCCTCGCCGCGTTGCGCCCGCAGGCGCCGCGCCGGCTTGCCTCGTTCTACCCCGATCTGGAAATGCTGGTTCACGGCGGGATCAGCTTCGCGCCCTATCGCGACCGCTTCGCGGCATGGCTCGAAGGCAGTCATGCCGAACTGCGCGAGGTCTATCCCGCCAGCGAGGGCTTCATCGCGCTGGCCGATCGCGGGCCCGGCGACGGTCTCCGGATGCTGCTCGATAGCGGGCTGTTCTTCGAGTTCATCCCGGTGGAGGAACTGGAGGCAACCGCGCCGCGCCGGCACTGGATCGCCGACGCGCAAACCGGCGTGGACTACGCCCTGGCGATCAGCAGTTGCGCCGGCCTGTGGGCCTATGTGCTCGGCGATGTCGTCCGCCTGATCAACCGCGATCCGCCCCGCCTGCTGGTCACCGGCCGCACGTCCTATTTCCTGTCGGCGTACGGCGAGCACCTGAACGGCGAGGAGATCGAGCAGGCGGTGCTGGAAGCCTCCGGCGCGATCGGCCGCCAGGTGGCCGATTTTTCGGTCGGCGCGGCGCCGCTAAGCCGTGCCACGCCGCAAGGCCGGCATGTGTTCGTCGTCGAGTTCGCCGAGGGGCCGCCCGACCCCGAAGCGCTGGCCAAATTCGCCGCCGATACCGATGCCGCGTTGTCGCGCCGCAACGACGATTATCGCGCCCACCGGACCCGAGGCCAGATGCTGCCGCCGCGCGTGCTCGCTGTCCCGCCCGGCGGCTTCGCCACCTGGATGAAGGCACGCGGCCGGCTGGGCGGACAGAACAAGGTGCCGCGCGTGATCAACGACGCGGCCTTGTTCAGCGCATTGCTGGGATTTTTCGAGGTGATTTCAGCATGAAACCTTATCGCGGACGGCCCTCGCCCGCCGCCTACACGCCTTCGACGATGCGGATGTCGCGCTCGGCGGCATCCGTGCCCAGCGCGGCCAGCGCCGCCTGGTAGCCCGGGCTGTTGTAGGCGGCCTGCGCCGCCGCGACGCTGTCGAACTCGATCAGCACGGTGCGCTGCTTCACCCCTTGCTCCTTCGTCACCGCCGCCTCGCCGCGCGCCAGGAACCGCCCGCCCGCCGCCGCCAGCGCCGGGCCGGCCAGCTTCGCGTAGGCGGCGAGCGCGTCGGGGTTGGAAACCGAACGGTAGGCACTGATCCAATACGCCTTGGCCATGGTCATCTCCTTGTTACGGGAGCCGGCTAGAACCAGCTCCACAAATCCTCGTGCGCCTGCAATTCGGCGCTGCTGCCGTCGAAGATCAGCCGCCCCGTCTTCAGCACGATGGCGCGCTCGACCATGCGCAGCGTGGCGGCGACGTTCTGTTCCACCATCACGATGGCGGCACCGGTGGTACGGTTGATCTCTCGCAGGCTCGCGAACATGCCCTGTACGACGATCGGCGCCAACCCCGTCGTCGGCTCGTCCAGCAGCAGGATCGTCGGGCGGGTCATCAGCGCCATGCCCATCGCCAGCATCTGCTGCTGCCCGCCGGACAGCGACCCCGCCATCTGCGGCCGCCGCTCGGCCAGGATCGGGAACAGGCGGTAGATTTCGGCCACGTATTTCCGATCGTGCAGCAGCCCGGCGATGGCGAGGTTCTGCTCCACCGTCAGGTCGCGGAACACGTTGTGCCCCTGCGGCACGAACCCCAGCCCGAGCCGCGCGTTGCGATACACCGCCCCGGGCACGATGGCTTCGTTGTTGTAGGTCACGCTGCCCTGGGTGTCGGTCACGTCGCCCATCGCGCAGCGCAGCAGCGTGGTCTTGCCGGCGCCGTTATGGCCGAATACGGCGACGCGCTCGCCCGGCCCGATCTTCAAGGAGATGTCGTGCAGCGCGGTGAAGCCGGAAAAGCGCGCGCCGACATTGCGGAGTTCCAGCATCTCAGTGCGCCTCCGCCGTGCCAAAATACAGCTCCGTCAGCTCGCGGCTGTGCGTCAGTTCCTCGACCGTGCCGCGTTGCAGAATCCGGCCCTGCGCCATGAACACCGCCGTGGTACACAGGTCCTTGATGAAGCCGACATTGTGCTCCACCACGCAGATCGCGCGGCCCGCCGCGGCCTCGTCATGCACCACGCGCTGCATGGTGAGGTAGTTCGATCCCTCGACGCCGGCCATCGGTTCGTCCAGCAGCAGCAGGCGCCCGTCATTCATCAGCGCGCGCGCCAGCCCGATCAGCTTCTGCTGGCCGAACGGCAAATCCACCACGATGTGCTCCGCCGTCGCCGCCAAGCCCATCCGGTCCAGGATCGACATCGCCCGGTCGCACGCATCCGTCTCCGCCCGGCGCACGCGGCCGGTGCCGAGCACGCTGGCCAGCAGCGATTCACCGGGGTAGCCGCGCGGGCCGACCAGCATGTTCTCTAGCACCGTCATGGTGCGGAACAGCCGCATATGCTGCCAGGTCCGCGCCACGCCGGCGCGCGCGCGGTCATGCAGCTTCAGCCCGTCGATCTCCCTGCCCTCCAGATGAATTTTCCCGGAATCCGGCGCGACCACGCCGGAGATCAGGTTGAACAGCGATGTCTTGCCGGCACCGTTCGGGCCGATCAGCCCGAGGATTTCGCCGGGCGCGATGGACAGCGCGACATGGTCGGCGACGACGATGCCGCCGAACGCCTTGCACAGATCATCGATCCGCAGAATCGGGTCCATCAATGCGCCGCTCCCGCGCCGGCCGTGCCCACCAGCCCGCCGGGGCGCAGAAACAGGAACAGGATCACCAGCGCGGTGAAGATGATGCCCTGCGCCGGACCGACCAGCCCGTTGGGCAAATGCAGGAAGTTGATCGCCTGCGGCAGCACCACCAACACCAGCGCACCGACGATCGGCCCCAGCGTGGTGCCGATGCCGCCCAGCACCACCATGGTCAGGATCTCCGCCGACTGCGCCACCTGGAACTGCTCGGGGCTGATATACTGAAAATAATAGGCGTAGATGCCCCCGGCCAATCCGGCGGCGCCGCAGCCCAGCGCGAAGATGCGGATCTTCATGCCGATCAGGCTGCGGCCCAGGGCCGCACAGGCAAGTTCGTCATCGCGCATCGCCCGCACCGCGCGGCCGAACGGGCCGTTCATGGTGCGCCAGATCGCCCACACCACCAGCGCGGCGGCGGCGGTGCAGATCACCACATAGATCGCGCCGCGCCCGGGGCCGGCGAAGGTGTCTGGGATCGAACTCAGCCCGGCCGGGCCGCCGGTGAACTCCACATTGTTCACCAGTTGCAGCAGCCCCAGCTGGAAGCCCAGGCTGGCGATCAGCAGATAGTCGCCGGAGATCCGCAAGGTGGTGATCGCCAGCACGAACGAGGCGGCCATGGCCACCGCCACGCCGGCCAGCACGCAGACGACCGCCGGCAGGCCGGTGGCGGCGCCGAGCAGGCCGGAGGTGTAGGCGCCGAGCGCGAAGAAGATTGGATGCGCGACCGTGTTCAGCCCGCCATAGCCGATGATCAGATTGTAACTCGCCGCCAGGATCACGAAGATCCCGATCAGCAGGATGGTGCTTGCCAGATATTCCATGCCCCGCGCCTATTCCCCTGCCTCGGTGAGCGGTTCCGGCGCGGCGGGCGGCGTGGCCGGGCCGAGGCGACGGCGGAGCCGCCAGATGCGCCAAGCCGGAAGGCCGCGCGGGAACAGGATCAGCGCGCCGAACAGCACGCCGTACAGCAGCAGCGCCTGCCATTTGCTGGGGATGAACAGGATGCTGAAGCTTTGCAGCAACCCGAGCGACACCGCCGCGACCCCTGCGGCGAAGATGCGGCCGATGCCGCCGAGCAGCGCGCCGATCACCGCCGTCAGCACCAGCACCAGCGGCACGTCCGGCGTCACCCCGGCGCGCGTCCCGTACAGGAAGATGCCGGCGGTGAGAAAGATCGCGGCGATCACGCCGGAGATCACATAGGCGCGCTTGGCGGAAATGCCGTAGATCTCGGCCAGCTTGGCATTGTCCGATACCGCGATCATGAACTGCCCGTCGCGGGTGAAGCGCAGAAACGCCCACAACGCGGCCATCAGCGCCAGCGTGGTGGCGACCGCCAGCAGGTCCCAGTCGCTGACCGCCACGCCGCCGAGTATCCGCACCGGCGACATCACGCTCGGATAGATGGTTTCCGGCTCGGTGCCGAACAGGATGGTCAGCGCGTAGGCGGCGAACTGGGAGAACACCAGGGTGAAGATGAAGAAGGTGAGGCCGCCGGAATTGCGCGCGCGCAGCACGCCGATCGCCCAGACCTCCAGCGCCACCGCCGCGGCGATGGTGGCGCCGAGCCCGATGGCGATGCCGGCCCAGGTCGGCAGGGCGAGCGCGTTCATCGCGTAGAACATGGCGAAGAAGGCGACGCCCATCAGACCGGCCTGGGCGAAATTCCACAGCTTCTCCACCTTCAGCGTCAAGGCGAAGGCGACGGTCAGCAGCACGAAGTACGACGACATCGCGATGCCGGTCCAGAGGATCTGGAGCAGGATGGCCGGTTCGATCATAGCACCTCACCATCCTCGGGCCGGCCCGATCCCAACATGCCCGGCGATACCTCAGGCAATCGTTTCCAGCAGCGTGAACTGTTGGTTCTTCACCACATAGAGATAGACCGGCTTCTGCACCTTGTGGTCGTCGGTGACCGCCAGCTTGCCGGTCATCGGCAGATCGAAGGTTTTGATCGCGAGCAGCGCCTTGCGGCAATTCTCCCCGGTCAGCGGCATGTTCTGCTGATCCAGCCAGCCATAGACCTGCGCCGTCACCAGCGTGGTGTCCCAGGCATATTGCAGATACGGCAGCCCGTTCGGCGCGCGACCGACCTGCTTCCACAGATCGAGCAGCTTGACCACGTTGGGGTTGGCGGTCGATGTCGGCGCCAGCGATGTAACGATCAGCCCCTCGGCGGCGGCGCCGAGCTGGGCCAGGATCTTCGGATTGTAGCCGACCGAGTAGGAAGTGATCTGCTGCGTCATGCCGAGCTGGCGCATCTGCGCGATCACCTGCGGCAGTTCCGCCAGCGAATGCATATGCACCATGTCGGGGTTGGCGACGCGCACCTTCAGCAGCAACCCGGTGAAATCGGTCGCCTTCGGATCGTACGCCTCGAACGCCACGATCTCGCCGCCGGCCTTGGTGAACGTATCGCGGAACAGCTTGGCGCCGCCGATGCCGGTATCGTTGTTGATATAGAGCACGGCGGCCCGGCGCTTGCCCATTTTCGTATGGCAATAATTCGCCAGCGCGGTCACGTCGACATCGGCCAGCGGGAAGGTGGAATAGGTGAAATCGCCGAGATTGGCGATGTCGGGCGAGTTGGCGCCCATGTTGAGTTGCAGCGTCCGGCCGCGATTCATCACCGGCCCCAGCGCCTTCACCACCGAACTCCAGGCGGTGACGATCAGCGGTACCTTGTCGACATCGATCAGCTTCTGCGCCGCGGGAATCGCCAGTTCCGGCTTGGCCTGGGTGTCGAGGACGACCATCTCCAGCGGATGTCCGTTGACGCCGCCGTGGTCGTTGATGTCCTTCGTCGCCATCTCGAACGTCTTGACGAAGTCCAGGCCGTAGCCGGCTTCGAGCCCGGTGGTCGGCATCAGGCAGCCGAAGCGGAACGGTTCCTTGGCCTGGGCAACAGCCCGTCCCGACCGGGCGGCCAGCGCGGCGAATGGCAGCGCCAGCGCCTTACGCCGGCCGAAGGCTGAACCGTTATTCGATTGCCTCTCGCTCATCGCGATCTCCCCTCCCGTTCCGGCGCCCGTGTTGGCGCCTTGTTGTTGTAACGAAAGGGATACGTACGGCGCGGGTCCGACCCGCGCCATGTCCGAAAGTCCCCTCCGCGCCACCCTGATGGCCGGCGCGCGGTGCTGTGCCCACGCGCTCGTATTGCCGGCGATGTTGAGAAGCTTCGGGCAGGGCGTCAAGGGAAATGCGGGGTCGCCCTTGACAGGTCGGGCCCGAACGAACCCGATTGCGTGGCGCAACGCAGGGGCGGCGCGGCCGCCGCGCGCAAGAGGGGGAGAAAAACCATGCGGCTGAGGGACAAAGTGGCCATCGTCACCGGCGGCGCTCACGGCATGGGCGAGGCCGAAATACGGCTGTTCGCCCGGGAAGGCGCGAAAGTGATCGTCGCCGACATTTTGCAGAAGGAAGGCGAGGCGGTCGCCGCGGATATCCGCGCCGGCGGCGGGGATGCCCGTTACGTGAAGATCGACGTCACCAGCGCGGCCGACTGGGACAACCTGATCGCGACCACGGTCGCGGCGCACGGCCGGCTGGACATTCTGGTGAACAATGCCGGCATCTCCGGCAGCTCGGTGGGCGATCACGATAGTATCGAGGGCTGGAACCGGATCATCGCGGTGAACCAGACCAGCGTGTTCCTCGGCACCAAGCTCGCGGCCGAGCAGATGATGCAGACCGGCGGCGGCTCGATCGTGAACATCTCCTCGATCATGGGCTTCGTCGGCAGCACCGGCGGCCATCCGGGCTATCACGCCTCCAAGGGCGCGGTGCGGATCTATTCCAAGGCCGCCGCCGTGCGCTACGGACCGTCCGGCGTGCGGGTGAACACGGTGCATCCCGGCTACATGCCGGCGATGCTNNCGATCGAGGTCGCCTACGGCGTGCTGTTCCTGGCATCGGACGAGGCGTCGTTCGTAACCGGCACCGAACTGGTGATCGACGGCGGCTGGATCGCGCAGTAGCGAGGCCGGCGGGGCCGCCTACTCCGCCGCGCGCGTGCCCGGCCGCGCCGCGATCTCGTCCAGCACTTCCCGGGTGTGCTCGCCCAGACGCGGGGCGGGGCGGCGGATCGAGCCCGGGGTGTCCGACAGCTTCACCGTCACGCCCATGGTGCGGAACTTGCCGGTCACCGGATGCTCGGTCTCCACCACCATGTCGCGGGCCAGGATCTGCGGGTCGGTGAACACCTCGTCGTAATGCAGCACCGGGCCGGCGGGGATGCCGGCCGCCTCCAGCGCCGCCAGCCACGCGGCGGAGGACCGCTGGATCAGCTTCGCCTGCAACAGCTCGCACAGCGCATTGTTGTGCTTCACCCGCTCGGCGTTGCTGGCGAACCGCGCGTCGGTCTTCAGCTCCGGCGCGCCGATCAGGTCGCACAGCGTGTGGAAGAATTTCTGCTGCGCCGCGCCCACCGTGATGTAGCCGTCGGCGGTGGCGAACACGCGATACGGCGCGCTGCCGCGATGCTGCTGGCCGATGCGCGGCGGGCGGGTGCCGGTGGCGAAATAATGCGCCGCCTCATATACGCCGAGCGAGGTCGCGCTCTCCAGCAGCGAGGTCTCGACGAACTGGCCCTCGCCGGTGCGGTGCCGCGCCTCCAGCGCGGTGACCAGCCCGAACGCGAGGAACATCCCGGCGGCGACGTCGGAAATGGCGATCGGCAGCCGGTGCGGCGGGCCGTCCTCCGGGCCGTTGGTGCTCATCAGTCCGGACATGCCCTGGGTCATCAGGTCGAAGCCGCCGCGCCCGGCATAGGGGCCGGTCTGGCCGAAGCCGGAGATGGCGCCGTAGATCAGCCGCTTGTTGCGCGCATGCAGCACGTCCCAGCCGAGCCCGAGCCGCGCCATCACGCCCGGACGATAATTCTCGATCAGGATGTCGGCGCGGTCGACCAGCGCCAGAAACGCCGCCTTGTCCTCGGGCTGCTTGAAATCGAGCACGACCGAGCGCTTGTTGCGATTCCAGATCATGAACGGCGCGCTTTCCCCGTTCACGAAAGGCGGCATGCCGCGCGCGGCGTCGCCCGATCCGGGTTGCTCGATCTTGATCACGTCGGCGCCGTGGTCGGCCAGCAGCATCGCCGCATACGGTCCCGACAGGTGGCCCGTCAGGTCCAGCACCAGCAATCCATCCAGCGATCCGGCCATATATTCGTTCCCCGTTCCCTTGCCTTCCGCCCGATCCTAATGCCAAGGTCGAGGGGAAGGAAGGACGGGCGAGGGGGACGCCTGGGCGGGTTTTGTCACTTCTTGGTTGGTTGCTGCACTGCGGTATGATAGGCGGGGCGAATGCATCGCATCATTTTGCTGACTATTCTGGCTTTCAGCCTTCCTTTGTCCGCCCACGCCCGATCGCCGAAAGCCGGCGGTTCGAAGGGGTTGAGCACGTCCATAGTCGCGCCGGCAGCGGCCGGCTTCTGCGGCCGGATGATCATGCCGCCGGCCAATCTGAACTATATCTCGCGCGGGTTTAGCGGCGGGCACAGCGGCGTCGACCTGATGGCGCCGCTGGGATCGCCGATCCGCGCCGCCGCCGGCGGCACCGTGGTCTATGCCGGCTGGTATTTCGCCTATGGCAAGATCGTCGACATCCAGCACGACGACGGCCTGGTGACCCGCTACGCCCACATGTCCGCCTTCGCCCCCGGCATCGCCGCCGGCAAGCCGGTCGCGGTGGGCAGCGTCATCGGCGCGGTCGGCATGACCGGGCGGGCACATGGCGCGCATGTGCATTTCGAGGTCCGGATCGGCGGGCACGCCGTGGACCCGGAGCCGTATCTGGCGCTGGCGGGCTGCACCCCGACGCCGCAGCGTGAACCGCTGGAAGAGGCGCATGCCCCAGAAGCGCATGCCCCAGAAGCGCAAACCGCAGAGGCGTTGAAGCCGGGCGCGCACTAGCGGCCCGGCGGCTCTCCATCTTCCGGCAATCCGGCGGCGCCTAGCCTGACCTCCACGTTCCGGAGGTCCAAAATGGCCCGCCACGACAGTTTTCCCGCGCCGTCGATCCCGACGATGTCCTGGCCGAGGCGAACCGCCGTTGGTCCGCATTGCCCCGTATGCGGGAACCGCGCGCCATGCGCCGCGAATAATCATTCGTTCAATAAGACCAGCTAGACCCATGGACGTCGTCGCGAGGTCATCCATGAACGAGTTGCCGCTCCGCCGCCCGCGTCTCGCGTTCCTGCTGATCCGAAGCCTGGATCACTTCGCGCAGGATTTGATCGCGGCACTGCCGGAGGAAACCGGCTGGGACGTCCGGCCGTTCCATGTCGCTAACTTGGCGGACCTCGATGCCGCGCTCGCCTGGACCGACCGCCCCGACCTCGACGCCCTGTGGTTCGAATTCTGTTGGCCGCCGTTCCCGCGCCTGATCGCGGAGACCGATTTTGCCGGGCGCCGCGTCATCGTGCGCGTGCATCGGATCGAGGCGATGGAGACCCCGCATGTCGCGCAGACTCCATGGCACAAGGTGCAAGACGTGATCGTCGTCAGCGCCGATATGGCGGCGCGGGTGCGCCACGCAGCGCCCGGGCTGGATCGGTCGACGCGGCTGCATTGCGTACACAACGGCCTCGATCCGCGGCGCTTCGCCCCTCTGCTAAACTGGAGCCCGTTCCGCATTGGCTGGTGCGGCCTGATGACATTACGCAAGAACCCGATGCTCGCGTTGCAGGTGCTGTTTAACCTCCGTGTGGCGGACGAGCGTTACCACCTGCATGTCTGCAGCAACGGCGGCGAGACGCTGGCAATCGACTCGTTCTTCCATCTGGCGCGCCACCTCGATCTGATCGATGCCGTGCATATCGATGGCACTCTGCCGCAGCACGCCATGCCGGACTGGCACGCGCGCAACGGCGTGTTGTTGCACACCAGCCTGCATGAAAGCTTCGGCTATGCCATCGCCGAGGCGGCTGCCGTCGGTTGCGACATTGCGGTGCTTGAGCATATGGGCGCGGCGGAGTTTTGGCCGGAAGCAACGCGCTATGGCACGGTCGACGAAGCCGTCTGGCTGATCCGCAACGCCGCGCCGCACCGCTGGCGGAACCACATCGCGCAGCATTTCTCCCTGGCGCGGCAGATCGCCGCGACCGCCGCCCTGTTGCGCGCACCGGTACTGGCGCACGCATCATGATCGAGCGCATTGGCACACCACGGTCGCCGCAGTCACCAAACCACCAACCATCAGCGACAGAGCAGATCATGCAAACCCGTGACTGGACCACCGAAGCCACCGCCATCGCCGCACGCGCGCACGAATGGGTGGACCGGCTCCGCAACAAGCCGTTTATTAATAATAACGGCATGGCGCTGGATACGGCCTTCTATCTCTATTACTGGGTCAGCGAACTCGCACCCCAAATGATCGTGGAATCCGGTACCTGGCGGGGCTTCAGCACCTGGGCCATGCGCGAGGCGGCGCCCGATGCGAAGATCGTCAGCCTCGACCCTATTTTCGCGCTTGGCTATTGCCTCGATGCGACAAAGATCGGCACCGGCTACTGGCCTGCCGATCTGGAACGAATGGGAACCGATTTCTCGTGCTGCGGCTTCGAGTTCATGGTTAAGCCAAAACCGTCGCTCGTCCTGTTCGACGATCACCAGAACAAAATCCATCGCCTGCAACAGGCAATCCAAAAGGGCTTCCAGCACATTATTTTCGACGACAATTTGCCCGGTGAAGCGACCCACCTGACTTTTTTCCACTATCTGCGGGACCCGTCGATCAAGGCCTGGATGGAGCAGGTGATCGAGCGTTTCGAGATTTTCCCCCCGCTGTGGGATACGCAGGCAGGCATGCGCAACGAGATTTTCGTCCCCGGACTGAACATCCCGCGCGATCCGGCGCTCGCGTGTCTCGACACCACAGGCCAGGCCCGCAGTGGGTATAGTTGGCTGACCTATGTGAAGGTCAAGGATTCGGCATTCGCGGCACACCACCATAACGCGGCGGCATCATAGACAATCGGTTGCAAGCCCGGACGGACAAGACGCCGGCATCCAGGAAATCCCCGCCCTGCTGACGGAGCTGAGGCCTACCCTGCAACCGGCAGGCTGATAACCTCGTAGTCGTGCGTCAGCACGCGGCCGAGCACGGGGTCTTCCAGTTCCATCGCAAAGCGCGCCGCGTGCCGCAGGCCGCCCTGCACCGGCATCGTACCGCCGAACATCGCCGCACCCCGCGGCAGGCCGCCATAGGCGGCGATCAGGTCGTTGGGCGCGCGCATCTCCGCCACGCTGCCTTCCTGGTACAGCGTCCCGTCGGCGTGCGCGCGCAGGATCAGCCGGTCCCAGTGCCCGGCGACGTCCGCCAGCGGCCAGGCCTCCGCGGCGATGACCTTCTCGCACATCTGCTTGGCCACGGTGATGCCATACGCCTCCACCGCCCGGTCGGTGTGGTCGGAGCCGACCGTCACCCACAGCCGGTCCTGGTGGTTGAAGATCACGAACTCCACCTCGCCGCTGCTGTCGGTGCCGATCACCTCGATCGCGCGCGCGGTGGTCAGGCGGGCGGCGGCGACGCGATAGAACACCGGCACGTTCGCCGGCGGCTTCACCCCG
>PKWQ01000407.1 GCA_003133265.1 Acetobacteraceae bacterium | reverse complement strand
CACCCAGATTGTCGCGCGATACTCATTGTCATAATTGGGGACCAAGCCGTCGTTGATCTGCGTCAAGGACGGTCCCGCAGGCGCCGAGAGCCCAGGAGCCGCAACGCGCCGTATGGTTTGCACGCCCTAGCAATATTCGGACTGCGGCAGGCCCTGACCGTTCTCCACGACCTGCGAGCGTACCCCCCCCGCGGACGTCAACCTACGGCTCAAGCACAAGGCCTGGCGACGGCCATCGCCGCGAGGAAAGCCGAATTGTTTGATCCAGTTTAAGGTTTCGCGCCCAATATTCTGCTGATGTTGCGTCCATCAAAACACTCTTCAGGCGTCGCCATGATGACAGCCCATGCGTCGGCTCTGCCGAGACGAACACGCCCGATCGCCGTGCTGGTGATGGGCTCCGATGGGGCGACGACACTCTGCCCGTTCTTCGGAAAGTGCGACGGTATTCTGTTGGTCGACCGCGGCGATGGATCGCATGCGTTCGTGCCGAACGACCAACGCACCGCGGAGGCTTTGTGCGATCTGATCCACAAATCGGGGGCGGATCACCTCGTCTGTGGCTTCATCGGCGAGGCGGAAAAGCGGAAGCTGAGCGCCGCCGGGATCGATGTGCGGCTAGGTTCCTGCGCCTGCTCCATCGACGAGCTCACCGATGGCTTTTACGACCTGCCGAAGGCCTAAGAATCACCCTTGAGTCACCGGGCGCGCCGAGGGCGGCGACCGATCGTGTTTCGGCCGGCAACGTTCTCGCGACAGCTTAACCGAGATCAAAGAATCAAGGCCGACACCGCGCCAACATACGATCGATCGTTGGACCATTGGCGCCGTGCGTCGATGGACGAACGCCGCGATCAATGGGTTGACGAACAACAATACGCGGGGGGCGCCGATGAGCCGAATGACCACCGTGTGCGACGAGACGCCGCCGCCGAATAACGGCGCGGCTTGGGCTGGTTCACGTATGGCGGTGAGCACCGGCTTGAAAGCTGCAGGCACGGTAAACCTGCGCGTCCTGTTTGCGACGCCCGAGGTATTCCCGTTGGCCAAGACGGGAGGGCTGGCCGACGTCAGCGCGGCCCTGCCCGCGACCCTCGCAGGCCTGGGGGCGGACATGCGTCTGGTCATGCCGGGCTATGCCGAGGCGCTCGACCGGGCGCGGAATAAGGGCAAGCCTATCCCACTTGGCGATCTCGTCGGGCTTGGCAACGCGCGGGTGATCCCGGCGCGACCGCCCGATACCGATCTGCCGCTGTGGCTCGTGGATTGCCCATCCCTCTACCGCCGAAGCGGCGGCCTCTATCTCGACCCGCAAGGGCAGGATTGGCCGGACAATGCAAAGCGTTTTGCCCTCTTCTGCCACGCCGTGACGCGCATTGCGCCCGGCGCGATCGGGTGGCGGCCCGATGTGGTGCATCTCAACGACTGGCATCTCGGCCTTGTTCCAGCGCTGCTCGCCGCGCAGCCAGGCCCCCGGCCGGCCTCGGTGCTGACGATTCACAACCTCGCCTTCCAGGGGGTGTTCCCGGCCGAAATCTTCCCACGCCTCGGCTTGCCGAGCGGGTGGTTCACTGCGGACGGCGTCGAGTTCTATGGCGGGGTGTCGTTCCTCAAAGCGGGCATCCGCTTCGCCGACCGTCTGACGACCGTGAGCCCGCGCTATGCACGCGAAATCCTCACCCCCGAATTCGGCTGCGGCCTCGACGGCCTCCTGCGTGCCAGGGCAGACGACCTCGTCGGGATTCTCAACGGCATCGACTATGACAGCTGGACGCCCGAGAATCCCGCACCCTTACAGTGTTGACGATCTCTCGGGCAAGCATCGGTGCAAGACGCCGCTTCAGAACGAGCTCGGCCTCGAAGCCGACCCTGATGCCCCGGTGATCGCCTATATCAGCCGCTTGACCGAGCAGAAGATGGCCGACGTCTTGCCGAAGATCGGGCCTGCTATCGCGAACGAGGGGGCGCAGCTCGCCGTTTGCGGCGAGGGCGATCGCTCGATCGAGCAGACGCTGCGCACCCTGGAGGCCCGTTTTCCGGGCCGTATCGCCGTGCGCATCGGCTACGAGGAGACGCTGGCCAGACGCGTGCTCGCCGGCACCGACATGCTCGCCGCCCCGGCACTTTTCGAGCCCTGCGGCCTCACGCAAATGTACACGATGCGCTTTGGCACGATTCCGACCGTGCGCAAAGTCGGCGGACTGGCCGACACGGTTATCGGGTACCAGGAACACACGCAGTGCGAAGCTACGGGGTTTGTCTTCCAAAAGCCGACCGCGCCCGCTCTCGTCGATGCCATCGAGCGCGCCTGCGGGAACTTTCGAGAGCCGGTCGCGTGGCGAGCAATGCAGACCAGGGCTATGCGCCAAGACTTCCGTTGGCGGCGTCCCGCGGAGCGCTACCTCGGCTTATACGCGGGGCTCGCTGGTCGAGATGAAGACGATCTGGCGCCGCAGGAGGAATCTGCACCTCCCGCGCTCCGCCTTACTGGCACCTGACATGGCTGGCATTCTGACGATCACCATGAACCCCGCTATCGATGTCTCGACATCGGTCGACCGGGTGGCGCCGACACGAAAATTGCGCTGCACCACCGCCCGACGCGATGCGGGCGGCGGCGGGATCAATGTGGGCCGCGTCGCGTCTAGGCTCGGGGCCGATGTTACGGCGCTCGAGACTGCCACCGACGACCAGTTCCGCTTCGTTTTGTGCGGACCGCGGCTGAGCGACAGGGAATGGCAGAGCTGCCTCGAAGCGCTCACGTCATTTGATCAGAGGCCGGACTTCATTGCGGCGGGCGGCAGTCTTCCGCCCGGTGTTCCGGAAGACTTCTATGCGCGCATCGCCGAAATCGCGCGACGCTGGGCGGTGCCGCTGGCGCTCGACAGTTCCGGCACGCCGCTCAAGGCGGCGGTGGATCATGGAGTCGATCTCTTGAAGCCGAATCTGCGCGAACTGCAGGAGCTGACCGGCGAGCTGCTGGCCGATCGGGCCTCATCCACGCCCGGGGTGAGCGCATTCATCAGCGGCGTCATCATCTTCGAGGAAACCCTCAAACAGAAAACTGCTTCGGGCATACTGCTACCTAGGGGCGAGCCTGCTTTCGATCGGGTCGACGCGCCCGCCACTCCAGAGCTGTCGACGCTCTCGCCTCAACAGGTTCGGTCCGCGGACCTCGCTGGCGAAAAGATCCAAAGCATACTTACCCGCGCGCCGGGCAACGGCGCTCCCATAGGCGGATTGAAGGTGATTGCAGAGAATGGGTGGTTCGCTGCCCGCCCATCGGGCACCGAGGACATCTACAAAATCTATGCGGAAAGTTTTCGCGGAGAGTATCATCTGCGCCGCATCGCGGAAGAAGCGCAAGCCATCGTCGACGCTACGCTTGGGCGATGACGTCGCGGGCACCGTTTTGAGGAAGAACCATGATCGAATCCAAGAGCCTGAGCCCCATTTGTGAAACGCAAGGCGCATCTGGTCCGCAACCCGAGGGGCGCGGGGTCGAATCGCTTAACAGCGACTGCTTCTGCATCAGTCTTGACGCGGATGCACTGAAGCGGGAGTTCGAAACGGACACCGAGACGCGCAGCTTGTATCCGCTGCTTCTAGAAAAATGCTCTCACATGTTCGCGGCAATGCCAGTGTTTGTGTCTCGGCATCATCTGGACCGCATGGCGGCGATCATTCGGGCGGCGCAGATGGTCATTGCGCTGCCTGCGTATCGCGAGATCGTCCTCGAATGGGCGCCGCAGGTGGCGAGTTTTGATGGCAGTGGCGCACGAGGTGTGTTCCTGAGCTACGACTTCCACGTGACCGACGCCGGACCGAAGCTGATCGAGATCAACACCAACGCCGGCGGCGCGCTTCTCAATGCCGCGCTGGCACGCGCGCAGCGGGCTTGCTGCCCGGCGATCGCAGGCATGACTAGCGGCCCAGTTGCGCTCGGAGCACTCGATCAAACCTTCGTTGCGATGTTCTTTTTTGAATGGCGTCTGGCTCGTGGCGACCGGGATCTGCGACGCATCGCGATCGTCGACAAGAACCCGCAAGAACAGTTTCTCTACCCCGAGTTTATCATGTTCAAGCAGCTGTTCCGTCGACACGGCGTGGAGGCGATCATCGCCGATCCGGCGGCGTTGCGGCTACACGATGACGTCCTGTGGCATGGGAACGAACCGGTCGACCTCGTCTACAACCGGCTTACCGACTTCATGCTGGAAGAGCCTGCGCACGCGGTGCTGCGCGATGCATATCTGAACAACGCCGTTGTTCTGACGCCCCATCCTCGTGTTCATGCGCTATACGCTAACAAGCGCAACCTCGCCGTTCTCAGCGATCCTGAGCGCTTGCGGTCGTTCGGCATCTCTGAAGATATTGCGCGCACGCTTCTGAGCGGCATTCCGAAAACAGAGATTGTCGGAGCCTCCGATGCCGAGCGCTTGTGGTCAGGGCGGCGCAAGCTTTTTTTCAAGCCAGCCGCGGGCTTCGGCAGCAGGGCCGCATATCGGGGCGACAAACTGACCAGGCGTGTGTGGGAGCATATCCTCGCCGGCGACTATGTAGCGCAGGCGCTGGTGCCTCCTGGAGAGCGCCTGATCGCGGATCACCAAGTGCCGCATGCGCTCAAGTTCGACGTGCGCAACTACGTGTATGACGGCGCAGTGCAGTTCGTCACGGCACGACTCTATCAGGGCCAGACGACAAATTTCCGCACTCCGGGCGGCGGCTTCGCGCCGGTTTTCACCGACGCTGCAACGGGCTCAGAGCCGGTTGCGGCCGGCGTGGAGTCATGAGCACCATGAAACGTACTCCAGATGCCGAGCTGGAAAAGCTGCAGCGCGATTCATTCGGCTACTTTCTGCATGAGACGAATCCCGCCAACGGGCTCGTGATCGACAAAACCACTCCGGATTGGCCCGCGAGCATCGCCGCCACCGGCCTCGCGTTAGCCTGTTATCCGGTCGGTGTCGAACGCGGGTTCATGCCGCGCGCCGCAGCGGTAGAACGAGCGCTAAACACGCTGCGGTTTTTCTGGAACAGCCCGCAAGGCCCTGAACCCGAGGCTACCGGCTACCGGGGCTTCTATTATCATTTTCTCGACATGCAGACCGGCCGGCGCGCCTGGCAATGCGAACTGTCGACGATAGACAGCGCATTCCTTCTGGCGGGCGCGTTGACGTCCGCGATGTATTTTGACGCGGACACAGCCGACGAGCATGAAATCCGCACTCTCGCCGATGCGCTCTATCGGCGCGCCGATTGGCAATGGGCGCAGAACCAAGGCGAAACGGTTACGCACGGCTGGAAGTCCGAAAGCGGATTCCTGAAGTTCCGTTGGGAAGGCTATGATGAGGCAATGCTGCTGTACGTGTTGGGGCTGGGCTCGCCAACTCATCCGCTGCCCGATAGCAGCTACACGGCCTGGGCTTCCACGTACCGGTGGGAAGACTGTTATGGGTATCGATATCTCTACTCCGGGCCGCTGTTCACGCACCAGCTCTCGCATATCTGGATCGACTTTCGGGGCATCCAGGACGCCTTCATGCGCGACAAGGGCATCGACTATTTCGAGAACAGCCGCCGCGCAACTTATGTGCAACAACGGTATGCGATCGACAACCCACTCAAGTTCGCCGGCTATCATGACTGTTGTTGGGGAATTACCGCGAGCGAGGGGCCGGGCCCCAGCACAATCAAGTTGGAAGGCATCGAGCGCACGTTTTACGATTATATGGGGCGCGGCGTCCCATACGGACCTGATGACGGCACGCTCGCACCTTGGGCGGTCGTTGCGTCCTTACCGTTCGCGCCTGAAATTGTACTGCCCACGCTCGACTTCTGTATTTACCAGGCGCAGTTGACGAAATTTAACCGGTACGGCTTCAAGGCCGCGTTCAACCCCACTCATCCCGGAGAGCCGGGTAATCCTTATGGTTGGTGGGTGTCGCCTTGGCATTTCGGGCTCAATCAAGGGCCGATTATATTGATGATCGAGAACTATCGCAGCGGCCTTCTGTGGCAACTTATGCGAAAATGCCGATACATAGCAGGCGGATTGCGGCGAGCGGGGTTTTGCGGAGGGTGGTTGTGACTGGCGTCGCATTGCAGCGGACCCGTCGGTGCCCACTAGGCTGGCCATCAATTGCCGGCCGCTGCTCGAACGATATGCGGACCGGGCACGAATGAGCGGGCGTCCTTCGGCTGGGGCCAAACCGGCAAAGGCGCGGCGGCCACGGCACGCCCCATGTGTCGTCACGTAGCTGCCTTCTCGGCTTTGATCGTACCGCCCACATCCTTGAACGGGTAATAAACACCGCTATAGACCACCTTCTTCGCTTTACAGATATTCGAGACCTCGGTAGCGTTTTGGCGGGCGTGAAGCATGAACGGTTACTGGCTCCTGCATGTCTTCGCCCGATCCCGCAGGACTTGGTAGTCGGCCAGCATCTGCTCGATCGCCGACCCAGTCGGCAACCGATCGAGCTCATCCGCCCCCCGCGCCAGAAACTCGGGGCTGTATAATACCAAGACCGCACTCGTCGCTTGGATATCGGCCACCTGCACCGCAGACTTTCAACCCGTTCACGCCATCGCTGGATCAGCCCGCAACGGTGCAATAATCTCTCTAGCCCGCTGGTACAAAAAGCCCGTCAGGCCAGTATCGTTCCATTGTGGACTTGGAAAGCCACCTCCATCGCAACGGAACGCGGATCATCGAGTCTTGCCTCCACATCCCGAAGGAAGAACAGCGAAAGCGCTTCCTTGATCGCCCCGACGAGCAGAAAAAGACCTGGAAATTCAATCTTTCAGATAGGGCAGAAAGGAGTTTCTGAAAACAGTATATGAAGGCCCATGAGGACTGCTTATACCAACTGCCCTGAGCATGGACTCATAGGGGCTGCGTGTTCATGTGATCGCGAACGTTGCTGGGGCCGGCCACGGTCTCGGCCGCGACGCGAACCGCCTCTCGCTCCTTCTGGGTTTCCGTGATGCCCCAGAGGTAAACGACGACGCCGGCGACGGCGCGCCGGACGAAGCCAAGCATGATTTCTTGCGCCGCCATTGCGATCGCCTGCGCCCCCGAGCCGCAGACCCGGTTGATCGTCATAGCCGGGACGTTCACCGGGACCCCGGCCTTGATCGCCGCCTGGCGGGCGGGGTTCATCTTGGCCCCGGCCTGGACAATCTGCCCCATCACGACAGTGTCGATCGCGTTGCCGTCGATCTTGCCACGAGACAGGGTCTCCTTGATGACGACGCTTCCCAGTACCGGTGCCGCGAGGTCTTTCAGAGACCCGCCATAGGTCCCGATTGCGGTCCGGACCGGGGCGCACAGCACGAAGTTGGATTCGTGGCATAGCGACTGTCCTCTCAAACTCTGGTGACTACCGCGGTTGGGCGCATCATCACGTTCGGTCCTAGCTCCGGACTGCGGCTCGCCGCTCCCTGATCCGCTCGGCGTCGTCACAACGGCAGTCGAGGAAACCATGGACGGGACAAGTCAAACACATCTCGTCGAGCCGCTTCTTCAACGCCTGGCGGCCGCGGTGGAGCCGAACGGTGACGTTGTTAAGGGTCGTGCCCAGGCTCGCCGCGATCCGGTCGCGCGGCTCGTCAAGAAGGTCGGCACGCCAGATCACTTCTGCGTATTCGGGTTTGAGCGTCGGCAGCAGTTTGTACATGCAGGTGCAAATTGCCGCGTCCACGTCGTCAGCCGGGTCGGCGGCGACGTTCTCGACATCTACCTGCTCCATTGCAACCTCCCGTCGACGTCTCCGGATCACACGGCGCTGGTGATCGACGATCGTGCTCGCGAGAACGCGCCCAAGCCAGCTCCGCACCGACCGGACCTCGCGGAGTTCGGAAGCGTGCTCAAGGGCGCGAAGCGCAAACCGCTGCAACACGTCTTCGGCTTCGTCTTGATTGCCGAGGCGCTGACGAAGAAACGCCAGGAAGCTCTGGCGGGCCTCAACGAGCGCGCGACGGACTGCCGCGTCCGCAGGCTTGGCGGCATCGGCTTCGTCCGTCGGCTTTGCGTCATCGTCACGCCCGTCGCCCATCGTGTTGCCGCCCGCCTTCATCTGAATAAACGCCGCACCCGCGACGGCCTTACACGCGCCGACAGTCAGTAAGAAATACGAGTGTTTGGCGGTCGCCATCTTTAACGCAGATTAAGCTTTAGTCCCGAAGCGACGACTATAGTTTTCAAACGCAGGCTGGAGAGCCGGGCGCAAACCTGACTCAGTCGTGAGGCGCAAATCACCGCACGGATATATCGGGGACTCTCAGCGATGGATTTGAGCTATCAGCAACAATATTCGACATCTGCCGGCTCAGATCCGCACGCAAGGCCAATATAGCGCGTGCCCGCCAACTGCTTGCCGTGGCACCGCCGCCGGAGCCGGTCGAAGTGCCAGAACCACTCGATTGGCTTCCACCCTGTCCCTGCTGCGGCGGGCGCATGACCATCATCGAGACCTTCGGGCGATGGAAGCAACCCCGCGCGCCACCTCACGCACCCGCACCAACCGGGAGCACCCCGTCGTGACCCGGCACGGCTTCCGCTCACCTCATGCCGCAACACGTCTGTTCCGGCCAATGTCCCAACACACGCCCTTCGCCAAGATCAGCGCGAAGCTACTATATCCCAGCCGCAGCCAGCTCCCGATCCAGGGTCCACGTGGAGAAGACTCTCACTCACCAAGTCTGCGTCAACCCCGTCGCCGCGCCGGTGCAGCCATCACCACGGCCGCGCAAAACCCGAAATCCCCATAGACCATCGCCGCAGGCCCGCGGGTTCGTGCATG
Source organism: Acetobacteraceae bacterium (assembly GCA_003133265.1). Lineage (GTDB taxonomy): Bacteria > Pseudomonadota > Alphaproteobacteria > Acetobacterales > Acetobacteraceae > PALSA-911. Next base: position 6,460 of record PKWQ01000407.1, on the reverse strand, counting down.
GGCGATTTTCGTACGCCTGACGGCATCCGAAAACCTTCACCATAGCGGACACCCGGTTTGCGTAATTCAAGAAATCCGCAACAGGCGGTTTTGCAGGCTACACCAGTGCCGTTCGTATCCTGTTCACGCTGTGAGGCACACGCGGCCCCGACCTGACATATTCCGCCGTTATGCGGTCGCGTGTTGCCCGGTGTTCCCAGTGCCCGGCACTCGGTCACCGTTTTGAACCACTAGGGTCCGGGCCAAGAGCTGTGCGTAACTGTACGACATCACAGAACGTAGCGAGAACATGCGGTTTCGTGGATCAGCCTGCGGCTATGAAGCCGCTGGCCAGGATGGGTATACCGAACTTGGCCAACCGCAAACGGCGTGGTCAAGAATGGCAAAGCCGATGTAGGCTGGCTATGCTAAAATTGGCCATCTATGTTGGCTATCGCCGCCCCGTCAGCATGAGCCACCCGATCTGCAAATCGCAGCGCAGTGCAGCCCGCTGCCCATCCGGGGCTTCCGACGTCAAGTTGCCATTTCGTTCGTCCGTGTCGTACAGCTACGCACAGTTCTTGTAGTGCCCCCACTATACCACGTCGCTCACGCGTCCTGCTCACGCGCGCCTGGATGCGCACCAGCTCTCTGTGGGAGAAGCACAATCAGCGCGACGATCAAGACGGCTAGAATCCCCGAGGCATAGAACCGGCTGATCGCCAGGCCGCCGTTGGCAAGCGGCTTGTCGAGCAGATCGCCGAGCGTGGCTCCCAAGGGTCGCGTGAGAATGAAGGCGATCCAGAACAGCAGAACGCGGGAGATGTTCGTGAAGAAATACGCACCTGCGACCAGCGCCAAACCCGCGCCAAACACCAGCGCGCCGTATTCGTAGCCGAGTCCAAGACCGCCCCGATCCGACCCCGCCACCCAATCGCCGAGCGCCGTGCCCAAAGTCTGCGAAAACAGGATCGTCACCCAATAAAAGACTTCGACCCGCGGGGTCGCGACGGTGTTGACGGAAACGGAGCCCTCCGACCAGCGCCAGATCGCCAGTGAGGCCATCAATGCAAGGAACAGGAGCGTCGAGCCTCCAGCGTAGCCGATTCCGATCGACCGGTCCGCGAAATCCGCCATGGTCGTGCCGACCGTCGTGGTCGCGACAATCGTGGTCCAGTACAGAGCGGGGTGAAAGGATTTCGCGGGAATCTGGGCCGCGACCGCGAGAACAAAAACACCAAAGAATATCACGCTGCCGATCGCATAGCCGAGATTCATCGACATGGTCACGGCGTCGCCGCCGGTCTCGCCCAGGGTCGTCGCGAGAATCTTGATTGCCCAGAATGCCAGAGTGACTTCCGGTACTTTGCTCAAGGCCAGCTCTTGCGTTTGGTTCATGCGTCGATCCTTTCGACAGGGCGAACCCGATTGGCACTTCCAGCCGCGCTCGCCCTTGCTTTATTCAACGAGGGTTCAATCCGGATTCTTGCCTTCCTTGGCGTTCTCCAACACGCGCCCCGTCACGGCATCGACGCCAACTTCTTGCGTAACGCCGCCGGCCTTGATGTCGAAGGAATACCGCAGGCCGGACCCACCCCCCTCGCGCTCCAGTTCTTCGTCGGTGATTTTGCCCGCATGCGCCTTGAGAGCGATTGCGCGGGCCTCAATGATGCTCACTTTTGCGTTCTTCTCCAGCTCTTGGCCGCTGTAAGCCATCGCTGGCCACGCCAGCGCGAGCGCCAAACCTGTCGCGGCGCAGGCCACGCCATAGCGGTGTAAGACTTTCATAGACATAGACTTCTCCAAGATTCACGAACCTGGCGCGCGTCGCGGGTTGCGACTCCATCGGGGTTTCGAGAAGAAGAATGGACCAACAGACTTAGGAGCGAATGAGGGCCGACTTTCGTGTCTATGGTCGCGGGCGATCGGGACGAAGCGTTTCGATGCAACCATTACCTCGCCTACCGCTAGATCGCCCAAGGCAACTCGACACGAGCCCGCACCCCACGTCGTTCATCGGTACAATTTTCCACGGTCACGGATATGCGGTTACGCTCCGCGATCCGCCGCACAATAGCCAAGCCGAGCCCGGTCCCTTCGATATCGGCGGGCGCGGCGCGGAAGAAACGATCGAAAATGTGCTCTTCGGCTCCCGGTGGGATGCCAGGGCCGGAATCGACGACCTCGATGACGGCTTGTTCTCCTTCGCGCCGCAAGGAGATATCCACGGTTCCACCCCGCGGTGTGTAGCGAACGGCGTTATCGATCAGGTTTTCCAGCAAGACGCGAAGCTCCGCCGCCGATCCGCGAAAAGTCGCTTGTGCTTGCTCAAGCACTCCGAGGTTGAGACCTTTTCGCTCGGCGGCTTCGACATACTCGGCGACGCAGCTCAGAAGGAGCGGCGCAATCTCGACCGCTTCCTTCGATGGGTCGGATGGTGGGGCGTCGAGCCGCGCCAGCCGCAGCAACTGGTTCACCAACCCGCTGGCCCGCCGTACGCTTTGCGTGATCTCCGCCTTGCGTTCGTCGACCGCACTCGGTGCATCGGACGCCAGACCGTCCGCTTGTATCTGGATCGCCGCCAAGGGTGTGCGCAACTCATGAGCGGCGTCGGCCAGAAACCGCTTTTGCAGTTCGAAGGCGGCGCGCAGCCGGGCGATGAGGCTGTTCATGCCATTTACAAGAGGCACGACCTCGGAGGGAATTCCGTCAAGCGGGATCGGTTTGTCCGCGCTGGTGCTGCGCTGCACAAGCTCCCGCGCGAGCGCGTCCAGCCGTCCAAGCATCCGGTTCATGGCCCAGCCGACGACGATCCATGAGAGCGGAATGACGATCAAGAGAGGCGCGGCGGCCTCGATGGCGGAGGTACGGGCTAGTTCTTCTCGAACCGCGCTCTGTTGCGCCACTTGCACCGTTCTAAAGCCGTCGGTCGCCGTGTAGACACGCCAGCGCCGATCACCCACGGAAATGTCCGTGAAACCTTGCTTCGACTGGCGGGGAATCTGAACGTCCGGCATCGAGTCGCGGATCGTGCGGCCGGCGGCGTCCCATATCGTCACGGAAAACTCGTCTTCGCGATCCCGATCTGCGGGCAACGCCGTGCTTTTCCGCAAGCCTTCGCCAGCGTTGAGAGCGATCAGGCGCTGCTGGCCATCGAGAAATTCGGACGCTTCGTTACTCTCGAAGCGATAGGCTATGAGGACTGTCGCCGCGCCAACAAGCGCCAAGAGCAATGTCATCCAGAGGAGCGTTGTACGACGCAGGGACATCATGATCGCGACTTGGGCGACATCCATCCGGCCCCGCGAACATTAAAGACGATATCCTTGCCGAATTTTTGGCGGATCGAGTGGATCAGCACGTCAACGGCGTTGCTTTCGACTTCTTCGCCCCAGCCGTAAATGCGCTCTTCGATCTGGGCGCGAGAGAGAATGCGCCCAGGACGTTCCATGAGGGCGTGCATCAAGGCATATTCGCGGGCCGGCAAAACCTGGACTATGTTGCGGTGAGACAGCTCGTGTGTTTCCGGGTCGAGCTCGCTCTCGCCGGAGATGATGCGGGAAGTCGCCCGCCCCTGATGCCGCCGCAGGACCGCGCGCATTCTGGCGAGCAATTCCCGCAATTCAAAAGGCTTGACCAGGTAATCGTCCGCCCCGATGTCGAGGCCTGATACGCGGTCATCGAGACCGTCGCGCGCTGTGATGACGAGCACGGGCGCATTCAGTCCGTTACGCCGCGCTGCTTTCAGAAGGTCGAATCCTTCGGCGTCCGGCAAACCGAGATCGAGAAGGATGATGGAATGTGCTCCGTCAGCCAGAGCGCCGGACGCGTCAGCCCCATTGCGCACCCAATCAACCGACATCCCTTCCACCGCGAGGGCTTTGGATAGCCCTTGCCCGATCATGGGGTCGTCTTCAATTAGGAGCACACGCATTAGAACCTGTCTCTTGCCGGGCAGTCGCGGAGGCCCGAAGATCGCGTCGCGACGGACGATATTGTTTTGAAAGGTTAGCAGGTCCGAATGAGAATAGAATGAGGTCCAGCGACAGACCACCGTGCTTGCTTGACCGCGAGATCGGCAAAACCGCAACTGGCCCACTTTGCGGGCGTCGCCGCCCTCAAGACACCAACCGTGCAGAATTCAAGAATCATGCACCAAAACTAGAGTATCCGTTGTGGTCAAGCGGCTTTAGGTTGCCAGTTCCGGCCTGCTTTGAGTAGTGCGTTTGCGAGGACGACGAGTTTTCGCATGATGGCGGTGATTGCGACTTTTGCGGGTTTTCCGGCGGCGATCATGGCCTGATATTTGGCTTTGAAGTCTGGATTGAACCTGGTTGCGACGAGGGCTGGCATATAGATGGCCTGGCGCAGGTTTGCCCGTCCGCCGCGAATTGATCGTTTACCGCTCCATTTTCCGCTGTCCCGGGCGAGTGGCGCGAGACCGGCGAGGCTTGCCGCCTGCGGGTTTTCCATTGTGCCGATTTCCGGCATCTCGATCAGCATGGCGAAGGCTGTGGTAGCACCGATGCCGGGAATGCTCATGAGGATGTCGAATCTGGCTTTGACGGCGGCATCACCGTCACGCAAGGCGGCCAGGGCGGCATCAATGGTCTTGAGCTGGCTGTCGATCTGCTTCAGCCTTTGGGCGGCCAAACGCTTGAGGATGGTACTGCGCATTTGCTTTTGCCGGTTAAGTGTCGCGGTTCGGTCCTTCACCAAAGCCCCCCGGGCGTTGTGGAGTTCCTTCATCTCATCAAGGGTTTGGCTGACGGGTTCGCGTGTCTGCGGGGTCAGCAGCGCACCGAAGCGGGCCAGCATGGCAGCATCGATGGCATCGGTTTTGGCGAGCTTGCCGATGGCCTCGGCAAATCGCCGGGCCTGGCGTGGGTTGATCTTGGCCATGGGCAAGCCAGCCGCCGCGAGCGTTCGCTCGAAGGCGCGGTGATAGGCACCCGTTGCCTCGAAAACCACACGTTCCACCTGGCGGCCTTGCAGCCAGGCGATCAGGGCGCGATGGCCCTTGGCATCATTGGCAAAGCGTTTGGCAATGCCGGAGGGATGGATATTTGCATCAAGGAAATCTTTCGAGATATCGACTCCAACGGTATCTGCGTTATGTTCGCTCATCTTTTCCACGTCCTATGCTTGTCATCCGGAGCCCAACTCCGGGTATCCGTTCAGGTCACAAGGAAAAGAAGGGGCGATCCAACTCTAGTTCGGCCCAGCACGGCCAGCCTGATCCCGATCCGACCCCTCCACCGTCAGCGGGTGGCCACCCGCTGACGGTGGCCATTTATCCCGCAGTCGGTGGAAAGGTCATAAGACAAGCACTGAAAACACGCCGCTTTTCTGGTGCACGAATCTGGTGCAGGATCGCGCCATGAAATACGGCTACGCCAGGGTGTCCACGGACGGTCAGAGGGTGACGGCACAGGTGGCCCAGCTACGGACCGCCGGTTGCGGTCAGGTATTCCGCGAGGTGGCGAGCGGGACGAAATCCGACCGCCGCGCACTCCAGCGCGCACTCGACCAGCTCGATGCCGGCGACGTGCTGATGGTGACCAGGCTCGACCGCCTGGCCCGCTCGACCCGCGACCTACTGAACACGCTGGCGACGATCACCGACCGCAAGGCCGGTTTCCGCTCCCTTGGGGACGCCTGGGCCGACACCACCACGCCGCATGGCCGCCTGATGCTGGCCGTGCTAGGCGGGCTGGCGGAGTTCGAGCGGGACCTTATCCGCGAACTTGGTGGACAACGCGCTCAAGTTCACCCCGCACGGCGGCAGCATTACGGCACGCAGCTTCGCCCGGGCCGGAGCGATTGGTATCGAAGTGACAGACACCGGGCCAGGCATCCCCCCGGACGAGCGCGACGCCGTGCTGCGCCGGTTCCATCGTACCGAGGCGAGCCGCCATGCGCCGGGAAGCGGGCTTGGCCTGGCGCTGGTCGCGGCGGTTGCACGGCTGCATGGGATGGACCTGGCCATCGGCGATGCGAACCCTGGATGCCGGATCACGATCGCGCGCCGGGAGACGTCGCATGGTTCTGGTCCAATACCGGTCCCTGGAGTCTCATAAGCTGATCAGTTCCACCTCGTCCTGCGTAAGCCGCTCCTTCGTGCGGTCATACGGCTTGGTCGTACGCGGGGATTCGTGTGCCGCCGTTTTCTGCGCGTGTTCCAGCGCGCCGCCTTTAGATGGATAGGCGGCTGTGTGGTTGCAGATACGGATGCACCGGCTGGCGGATACCGCCCCTCGTCTCGGACAACCATTGCCGGCAATCTATTTCGTCTATGCGCGGGTCTGGTTCGCTCTGAGTTGGCCCGCATTCGCGGGGGTTCTGGCGATTTTCTATCTCATGCTGTTCAAGCCTGAACTCGCTTTCTGAGAGCTGCTGTGAAACCGCGTGGGGTTCCGACGTCGATCGGCGTAAGAGGGGCAAAAGTGTGGGCGGCGGCCTCATGACTCCCCTCATTTTT
>PKWQ01000243.1:176-14230 GCA_003133265.1 Acetobacteraceae bacterium | reverse complement strand
CGCCACCACGGCCGGCGTCGTGCCGGCGAGCACCGGCACCCAGTGGCCGGGACCGAATTGCGCGCGCGTGTCGCCCACCAGCCAGGACAGTGCCGCGGCGCCGGGCACCAGCATCAGGCTGGCGCCGTCGGGCGCGGTGCGGGCCTCGAACTGGTTGGCGCAGGTCACGCCGTCGGCCGCGCCGGCCAGCACCGGGCGGAGTTTCGTGCCCGGCGGCAGCGCCTGGGTCAGGGACGGCAGCAGGATGCGCGACCAGCGCTCCATGCTCGCGCCTTCCTGACCGGCGACCATGACGGCGATGTCGTCGGGAAACGGGGTGGCCGGGACCGGCGTCAGCGCCGGGTTGGGGGCGGGTCCGGCATGGCTCCGCCCGGCCCAGCCCAGAACGGGCAGGCTTGCCAGCAGTCCAAGCACACGGCGCCGGTCGAGCGGCGGCAGGGCGTCGATCATCTCGCCTCCTCCTGCGCGGGGTCCGGCACGCGGCTTCCGGAACCCAGGCGCAGTCCTACCTCACAAGACGGGCTTGGCAAAGCCGCGGCGGCATCGTGGCGGAAAAGCGGCTTACGCGTCGTAGGACACCAGCGCCTCGAACGGCACGTCCAGCCGTTGGCGCCCGTTCAGGAAAGTCAGCTCGATCAGCGCCGCCGCCGCCGGAACCACCNNCCAACTGCTTGACCAGCTTCACCGTGGCCTCCATGGTGCCGCCGGTGGCCAGCAGGTCGTCCACCACCACCACGCGCTGGCCGGGCTGGACCGCGTCGGCCTGGATCTCGATCCGGTCGGTGCCGTATTCCAGCGCGTATTCCAGCCCCACCGTCTCGCCGGGCAGCTTGCGCGGCTTGCGCAGCATGATGAAGCCGCAACCCAGCTTCAGCGCCAGCGGGGCGGCGATCAGGAAGCCACGGCTCTCGATGCCGGCGACCAGGTCGGGGTGATGCGCCCGCACCGCCCGCGCCATGCGGCCCATCGCCACCTGCCAGGCGTCGGCATCCCGCAGCAGGGTGGAGATGTCGTAGAACAGGATTCCCGGCTTGGGGAAATCGGGGATGCCCCTGATGTGGTCCTTGAGGTCCATGCGCGGGCAGCCCTTCTGCGGTTCCGGTGGACGGGCCTTGTACCGCGCCGGCCCCGCCGGGGGCAACCATTGCCAGTGGACGGCCGGTGGCGGCGGTGGCGGCGATGCGATACCGTCTTCGCCAAGGAACAGGGGGAAACAGACCAATGGAACTCGGGCTGAACGGCAAACGAGCGCTGATCACCGGCGCCAGCAAGGGCATCGGCTACGCGGTGGCGGAAGTGCTGGCCGAGGAAGGCTGCGCGGTCGACCTCGCCGCGCGCGATCCGGTGGCGCTGGATGCGGCGGCGGCGAAGCTGCGCGCCCAGCATCAGGTGGCGGTGCGGGTGTTTCCCGCCGATCTCAGCCGCGCCGAGGACCGCGCGCGGCTGGTGGAGGCGTGCGGCGATGCCGACATCCTGGTGAACAACGCCGGATCGAACCCGGCCGGCACCATAGAGGACATCGACGACGCCACCTGGCGCGCATCGTGGGATTTGAAGCTGTTCGGCTACATCAACATGACCCGCGCCTTCTACAGCCGCATGAAGGCGCGGCGCGACGGCGTGATCGTCAACGTGATCGGCACCGGCGGGGAGCGGATGGACGCCAACTACATCCTGGGCGCCAGCGGCAACATCGCGCTGATGGGCCTGACCCGCGCGCTGGGCGGCCGCTCGCCGGACCACAATGTCCGCGTCGTCGCGGTCAATCCCGGCCTGACCGAGACCGACCGCGCGGTGACCATGCTGCAAACCTGGAGCCGCACCCAGTTCGGCACCCCCGACCGCTGGCGCGAGGCGCTGGCCAACCGCAACCTGCCGTTCGGACGCATGGGCACCTCGCGCGAGGTGGCCGACATGGTGGCCTTCCTGGCCTCGCCGCGCGCCGGGTATATCAGCGGGACGGTGGTGACGGTGGATGGGGGGAACGTTAACCGGTAGGGCGGCGGCGGTACACCTCGCCCGCTCGCGGGCAGGGCAATCGCATTTAGCTGAATTTCGTCTCTCTATCGTCATGGCCGGGCTTGACCCGGCCATCCACGCGTTCAAGCATCCAGTGATGCGTGAAGCCTGGGTCTACATCATGACGAACCGCCCGAACGGCACGCTCTATGTCGGCGTAACCACCAACCTTCTACGCCGAACCTGGGAGCACCGGGAGGGAGCGATCGAGGGTTTCACCAAGCAATATGGGCTGAAGCGTCTCGTCTACTATGAGCGGCATGAAAGCATCGTCTTGGCCATTCAGCGCGAAAAAAACATAAAGCATTGGCAACGAGCGTGGAAAGTTCGTCTGATACTCGACAATAATTCAGGCTGGGTTGATCTGTACGAGTCGCTGCAATGAGTCTGCGACGGCGGTGTCATGGGCGCCGCAATGCGTGGATGGCCGGGTCAAGCCCGGCCATGACGAAAACAGCATCGCGTGTCGCCAAATGCGATTGCTCTGCGCGCGCGGGAGGGGTGTACGGGGCGGTCAATTTCAGCCCGTGGGCGCCTTGGCCGACAGCGCCATGGGGTTAAAGCCCGATGGCGTTTGTTGCTGTGCTGCCACGCCGGTTATTCGAAAAAATCCTCGTCGATCTTCTTGATATGCAGCGTATCCTCGACCCGGCACCCTACATTGTGACGGATCATGAGCACGGTTAGCTGCTCGCCGTCGATCAAGACGATCCGCTTGCTCAGAAATTCTGCGGTCTCTCGCGCGGAAGAGGAAAAGGCCGAGGTCGTCACAAATAGGCCTTTCGCAGCCTTGTGACGATCAAGGCTCCCAAAGAAATCTCGGATCGCACCTGAGCCAATATTGTTGCCGCTGGCATAGCGTTTCGCTTGGACATAGACTCGATCCAAACCAAGCGCGTCTTGATCTATTACCCCGTCAACTCCGTCATCACCGCTGCGGCCGAGCGCGCGGCCGGCATCGGCGACTGAGCCACCATAACCCATGCTGAGAAGAAGACTGACTATGAGCCGTTCGAAAAAATCGGGAGGGGCAGCACGAATACGGTCCAGAAGTTCTTGCGCCAGCGATGCCTCGATCTGCCTGTGTGCCACGCGCATAATCTCGTCTGGCGTCTCCGTTTGACTCGCGCGTGCCGGTTCTATTGGGGGCTGATCCCGCGTAGTGGTCTCAGCTGATTTTTCTTTGAACTGTCTGAACTCGTCAAACTGGTTGAGAAAATCATTGTCGAGAGACACAGGATGTGCGTCGAGCACCTGTTGCCCGCGCATCGTAATCGTTAAATGTCCACGCCGCGTGCTTTCAATCAAGCCAGCCTTTCCAAGGTAAAATTTCGCCCAATGAACTCTGTTTTCGAAAAGACCTTGCCTTCCAGATGGAAGGCGCTTTTCACGGTCTTCCGGGGTCAATTCAAGTTGTTCGGCGATTCTGCTACGGACATCGCCGATACGCACCTCTCCTCTTGAGGATGCCGATAGAACCGGAAGCATCAGAGATTGATAGTCGGGAACTGTCATTCGAATATCGTAACCTCTATTCATGCCTTACGGAAGGTTCCCGCTACGATGAGGTGCCCATTTCAAGTTCCCTCCTACCCGATCCGAACAACCACCTTCCCGACATGCACCTGGCTCTTCAGGTGATGGTACGCCGCCCGAGCATCACCGAACTCAAACACCCGATCAATCACCGGCTTGATCCGGTGCAGCTCGAAAGAACGGTTCATCGCCTCGAACATCTGCCGCGATCCCACATAGATGCCGCGCACCGTCAGGCCCTTGCGCATCATCGGCGTCGGGTTGATCTCGCCGCTGGTCAGCACGCCGATCATGTGGATGTTGCCGCCGAGCTTGGATGCCTCGACCGAGCGCGGCAGGGTGCCGGCGCCGCCGACTTCCACCACGTGGTCCACCCCGCGCCCGCCGGTCAGCGCCAGCACCTGCTGCTCCCATTCCGGGTGCGCGCGGTAGTTCACCCCGTCGGATGCGCCCAGCGCCTTGGCGCGGGCCAGCTTCTCGTCGGAGGACGATGTGGCGATCACCCGCGCGCCCGCCGCGTGCGCCAGTTGCAGCGCGAACATCGACACGCCGCCGGTGCCCAGGGTCAGCACGGTCTGCCCGGCGATCAGCGGCTTGCCGCCATACAGCGCGTTCCAGGCGGTCACCGCCGCGCAGGGCAGCGTCGCGCCTTCCTCGAACGACAGGTGCTCGGGCAGTTTCACCAGCCCGTGCTGGTCGAACAGGACGTACTCGCCCAGCACCCCGTCGAGCGCGCCGCCGAGCGAGCTTGCCGCGTCGTCGGGCGTGATCTCGCCGCCGAGCCAGGACTGCATGAAGATGCCGGCGACCCGGTCGCCGACCTTTACCCGGCTCACGTCGGGGCCGATCTCCGCCACCTCGCCGGCGCCGTCGGACAGCGGCACCAGGTTGGGCGGCGCGCTGCCGCGGCCGTAGCGGCCGGAGGCGACCATCAGGTCGCGGTAGTTCAGGCTGGCCGCGCGCATCCGCACCAGCACCTGGCCACGGCCCGGGCGCGGGGTTTCGGCCTCGGTCAGCGTCAGCGTGTCGATGCCGTCGGCCTGCGGAAACCGATAGATTTTCATGTTTTTCTCCCCTCAGTAGCCGCGCGCCGGATCGAACAGGTTCGGCAGCGGCCGGCCCTCATGCAGCGCGCGCAGATTGTCGAAGAATATGTGCAGGCTGGCGGCGTTGTAGCTGGCCGGATCGTCGGCCGAGGTATGCGGGCTGACGATCAGGTTCGGCGTGCTCCATAGCCGGTCGCCGTCCGGGATCGGCTCGTGGGTGAACACGTCCAGCACCGCGCCGCCCAGCCGGTCGGCATCCAGCAGGTCGCACAAAGCGTTCTGATCCAGCAGCGCGCCACGGGCGATATTCACCACCCCGGCGCCGCGCGGCAGCAGCGCCAGCCGCCGCCGGTCCAGCAGATTGTGCGTCGCCGGGGTCAGCGGGCAGGCGAGCACCAGGAACTCGGTCTGCTCCAGCACGTCGTCGAGGTTCTCGGTGGCGATCACCTCGGCGCAATGCTGGTGCGGCACGGCGGTGGTACGCACGCCGGCGACATGCATGCCGAAGCGCGCGCACTGCATCGCCGCAGCACCTCCCAGGCCGCCGAGCCCGACGATGGTGACGCGCCGGCCGCGCAGCGTCGTGCCCCACTCCTTGCGCCAGAGCCCGGCGCGCTGGCTGGTGACGAAGCGCGGGATGCGGTTGGCCAGCATCAGCACCGCCATGATGGCGAACTCGCCCGCCTTGTCGGAGTGCGCGCCGCTGTTGTTCAGCAATATCACCCCGGGCGGCAGCCAGTCGTATGGCGCCAGCCCATCCAGCCCGGCCAGCGCGATGAACATCAGTTCCAGTTGTGGCGCCGCGACCGGGAACAGCCCGATGATGGCGGCGTTGTTGGTGATCAGCGCCTCCGCATCCGCCATCGCGGTGACGAAATCCTGTTCGGTGGTACCGAAGCTGACGACATGGCCAGCGCCTATGCCGGGTGCGCGCGCCACCGCCGCCTCCCACTGGGCGCGGGTGAACAGGTAAGGCGGGTCGTCGTCCTGGTTCTGGATATGGATGCGCATCGCGCGGTTATAGCGCGGAACCGGTCAGCGCATGCAGCAGCACCGCCGCCGCCTGCGCCACGTTCAGGCTCTGCACTTGGCCGCTGCCGACGATCCGTATCTGGCGGCGGCAGGCGGCCAGCACCTCGGGCGAGACCCCGCGCTCCTCGTTGCCCAGCACCAGCGCCACCGGCCGGTCGCGCGGCAGGGAACCGACCGGCGCCGCCTCCGGGCTCAGCGCCGCAGCGACGGTACGGTAGTGCGGTTCCAGCGCCTTCAGCGCCCCCGGCAGGTCGCGGGTCTTGAACAAATCGAGATATTCCAGCCCGCCCTCGGCCGTGCGGTAGGCCGCGTCGGACGGCAGCGCGTGGCCCAGCCCCTCGCCGATCAGCATGCCGCGCACGCCGAAGAAGGCGGCCGAGCGGGCGATGGCGCCGAGATTGTGCGGATTGCCGATGCCGTCCAGCACCAGCAGGAACGGCAGGCGCGGCGGGCTGTCGCGGTCGAAGATGGTGATGAAGCGCGGCTTGGCGACCGCGACGATGCCGCCGTGATGGCCGGTGGAGGCGATCTTCTCCAGCGTCTCGGCGTCCACCATCCGGTACGGACGGCGGTTCTTGGCCAGCACGGCGCAGAGCGGCCCGGCCTGCATCTTCAGGGCGGGCGTATGGAACAGGCGTTGCACGTCGTCGGGCCGCCGCGCGAACAGGGCGGCGACGGCATTGGCGCCGCAGATCGTGTCTGGCTTCATCGGCGCTGCTTCCGCTCGGCGCATCCTGCTGTCAACCTTGGCGTATGCTTCCCATTCTGTTTCAGGACTCCCGCTTCGTCGTGCTGGACAAGCCGCCCGGCTTGGCCGTGCATCCCGGTCCGCGCGGCGGTCCGAGCGTCGAGGATTTCTTCCCGCTGCTGTCGCGCCGCAAGGACGGGCCATGGCTGGCGCACCGGCTGGACGCGGACACCTCGGGCTGTCTGGTGGTGGCGCTGCGCCGCGCCGCGCTACTCGCCGCCCAGGCTGAGTTCGCCGCCGGGCGGGCGCACAAGATTTATTGGGCGGTGGTGCGCGGCGGGCCGGCCGAAGCGGCGGGGATCGTCGAGGCGCCGCTGCTGCGCCGGACCACCAAGGCGGGCTGGCGCATGGTGGTGGACCCGGCGGGTCAGCGCGCGGTGACCGCGTGGCGGGTGCTGGGGCGCGCGGGCGACATATCCTGGCTGGAATTCCGTCCCGCCACCGGGCGGACGCACCAGATCCGGGTCCATGCGGCGCTGCTCGGCTGCCCGATCCTGGGCGATCCGGTGTATGGCGGGGAACACGGCGAAGGACGGCTGCATCTGCTGGCCCGCGCCATCCGCCTCGACCTCGACCCGCCGCTGGCCGCCGAGGCGCCGCCGCCGACGCACATGCTGGCCGCGCTGGCGCGCTGCGGCTGGAGCGGCGCGCCGGGGTTCAGCCCAGCATGAACCAGAGACGGAACACCATATCCTCCGGCCAGGTCTGCCGCACGAAGCCCGGCAGGCGCAGCGCGGCTCGCCGCTCGCGCATGCCGCCGCGCAGCCCCCGCGCGATCACCGCCAGATCCCGCCGTGCCGGTTCGGACAGCAGATGCGGCTGCGCCTCCAGCGCCGCGACATGCTGGCGGACGATGCCCATGAACACGCCCGGCCCGCGCCGGAATGCGGCGATCCCCCGGCGCAGCAGCCCGGGCGGCGCGCCGATCAGGTTGCCGGGATGTTGGCGATACAGCACGCCGGCCTCCGGATCGGTCAGTATCCGCCCGCCGGCGGCGGCCACGATCAGATAGCTCCACCAATCGTGCAGCGTACCGGACGGCGGCTTGCTCGCCAGCACGAGATCGGCGGCGGCGCGGTTCAGTATCGCCGTGCAGCCGGTGGCGATGTTCTGGGTCAACGCCGTCGGAAACCCGGGCGGGCGGCGTATCGGCGCCGACAGCGCGATCCGGCGCAGCCGGGCATCGACCAGCACCGTGCGGGAGCAATAGAGCGCCGGCACGCCGGCCGGTACCGCGGCGAGTGCGGCGACGCCGCGCCGGAGCTTGTGCGGCAGCCACACATCGTCCTGATCGGCGAAGGCGAACAGGTCCGCGTCTCCGTCCCGGGCAGCCGCGAGCAGGGTCAGGTAGCTGCGCGTCACATACAGATGCCCGCCGCACGGCAGGCCGGCGCGGACCTTCGGCCCGACGCGCGCGGCGAAATCCGCCAACAGCGGGACGGTGCCGTCCGCCGAGCGGTCGTCACGCCAATACAGCATCCAGTTCGCATGCGTCTGGGTCAGGAAGCTGTCCAGTTGCTCGGCCAGGAACTGCTCCCCATTGTAGGTGGAAAGCAGGATGGCCACGGACGTCCGGTCAGGATCTGGCGACACGGGCTCTCACGCGCTGGGGGCCGCGCGAAGCAGCGTATCGACGGTCCGCGTCACGCTCTCCCGCCAGGGGGGCAAGCGCAGGCCGAAGACCCGTTCCAGCCGGGCGCAGTCGAGCTGCGAGTCGGCCGGACGGTGCGCCCTGGTCGGCCAGTCGGCGGTGGCGATGGCTTCCACCGTCGGAATGGGCCTTCCGTGGCGCGCCGCTTCCGCGAAGATGGTGACGGCGAAGTCGTGCCAGGTGGTCGAGCCGGTGCCGGCGGCGTGGAAGATTCCGGCGAAGGCGTCTTGCCAGCCATCGGCCAGTATCCGCGCGGCGATGGCGATCATCGCCTCGGCCAGATCCTCGGCGGCGGTCGGGCAGCCCTGCTGGTCCGCCACCACGCGCAGATGGCTGGTTTTCAACGCCGCGTTCAGCATGGTGCGGACGAAATTCTTGCCGGTCGGCGCATAGACCCACGACGTGCGCAGGATCAGCGCCCGCGCGCCGGAGGCGAGCACAGCCTGCTCCCCGGCGAGCTTGGTGGCGCCATAGACGCCCTGCGGCGCGGTCGGGTCGGTCTCCACATAGGGCGCGCCCTTCAGCCCGTCGAACACATAGTCGGTGGAGACGTGCAGCAGCGGAATGCCGGCCGCCGCGCACAGCGCGGCCAATGTGGCCGGCCCGTCGCGGTTGGCCCGCGCGGCGGCCTCGGCGTCGTCCTCCGCCGCGTCCACGGCGGTGTAGGCGGCGGCGTTGAGCACCAGCGAGGGGTTCACGCCCTGGAAGCCGGCCTGGATGCTGTCCGGCTGGTCGAAGTCGAACGCGGGCCGGCCGATCCGGATCGCCGGCAGGCCGCCCGCCCGCGCTGCGCCCTCCAGCGCCAGGGCGAGCTGGCCGGTGCCGCCGGTGATCAGGATGGGACGGTGTGCCAAGCGCGCCGCGCCTAGACCAGACCGTCCGGATAGCCGGCGAGGCGCGGTAGGACCAGATCCTTGTCCGATAGCAGGGCGTCCGCCTCGTTCACCGGCCAGGGCAGCGCCAGATCGGGGTCGTTCCACAGCACGCCGCGCTCGGCGTCCCGGTCGTAGGGGGCGGTGACCTTGTAGATGACCTCGGTATCCGGCTCCAGCGTGCAGAACCCGTGCAGGAAGCCGCCGGGAATCCAAAGCTGGCACCAGTTCTCGGCGGTCAGCACCGCCGCGACATGTTTGCCGTAGGTGGCCGAGCCGGGGCGCACATCCACCGCCACGTCCCAGATGCCGCCGCGTACCACCCGCACCAGCTTGCCTTGCACGCTGGGCGCCACCTGCAGATGCAGTCCGCGCACCGTGCCGCGCCGAACCGAGATCGAATGGTTGTCCTGCACGAACGGGCCGGGAATGCCGAGGGCGGCGTAGCGCGTCTGGTTCCAGGTCTCGGTGAACAGGCCGCGCGGATCGGCGAAACGCCGCGGCGTCAGCAGCAGCACATCCGGGATGGGAAGCTTTTCCACCTTCACGTCGCGTGCTCCTCGGCCAGTTCCAGCAGCACCCGGCCGAGTTCGGTCTTGCCGATCGCCTGTGCCTGTTCCAGCAGCTCCGCGGCGCCGATATAGCCCATGCGGAACGCCACCTCCTCCGGGCAGCCGACCAGCATGCCGGTGCGCGACTGGATGGTCTGCACATAGGTCGCCGCCTGCAACAGGCTGTCCGGCGTGCCGGCGTCGAGCCAGGCATAACCGCGCGAGAGCCGTGACACATGCAGGCTGTCGTCTTCCAGATAGACGCGGTTGAGGTCGGTGATCTCAAGCTCTCCGCGCGCCGAGGGCTTGATCCGCGCGGCGATGTCGCTGACCCGTGCATCGTAGAAATACAGGCCGGTGACCGCCCAGTTGGATCTCGGCGCGTCGGGTTTCTCGACGATGTCGGTGGCGCGGCCGAGTTCGTCGAACGCGACCACGCCGTAGCGCTCGGGATCGCGCACCTGATAGGCGAACACGCTGGCGCCATGCGGGCGGGCGGCGGCGGCACGCAGCAGGGTGGAGAGATGGTCGCCATGGATCAGATTGTCGCCCAGCGCCAGCGCGCAGGGCTCTCCGCCGATCCAGTCGCGTCCGATCACGAATGCCTGGGCGATGCCTTCGGGGCGTGGCTGCTCGGCGTAGGCGAAGCTGACGCCGAAACGCGATCCGCTGCCCAGCAGCCGGCGGAACTGCGGCAGGTCCTCGGGCGTGGAGATGATCAGGATATCGCGGATGCCCGCCAGCATCAGCGTCGACAGCGGATAATAGACCATCGGCTTGTCGTAGACCGGCAGCAACTGCTTGGATGCCGCCAGCGTCATCGGATGCAGCCGGGTGCCGGAACCTCCGGCCAGGACGATACCCTTCATGCGGCGTCTTTCTTCGTTGTCGTTCCCAGCCGCTGGCCGGAATAGTGCGCGGCGCGCAGGCCTTCCCACCAGGCCCGGTTGGCCAGATACCAGTCGATCGTGCGGGCAAGCCCGGCGGTGAAATCGTGCGGCGCGCGCCACCCCAGCGCCGCCTCGGCGCGGGAGGGGTCGATCTCGTAGCGGAAATCGTGCCCCGGCCGGTCGGTGACGAAGCGGATCAGCCGCTCGCGTGGGCCGGCGGGATCGGGCAGGCGGCGGTCGAGTTCGGCGCAGATGGCGCGGACCACCTGAAGATTGGTCCGCGGCTGGCGCCCGCCGATGGCGTAGGTCGCGCCCGGCTCGCCATGCTCCAGCACCAGGGCCAGGGCTTCGGCGTGATCCTCCACGAACAGCCAGTCGCGCATGTTGGAGCCATCGCCGTAGACCGGCAGTTCCTTGCCCTCCAGCGCGTTGATGGTCACCACCGGGATCAGCTTCTCGGGAAACTGCCAAGGGCCGTAATTATTCACGGTGTTGCTGACCAGGGTCGGCAGCCCGTAGGTGTGGTGCCAGGCGCGCACCAGATGGTCCGATGCCGCCTTGGATGCGGAATACGGGCTGCGCGGGTCGTAGGCGGTGGTTTCGGTGAACGGCGCATCGCCCGGTCGCAGTGCGCCGAACACCTCATCGGTCGAGACATGGTGGAAACGGAACGACGCCCGGCCGGCGGCATCGCGCCCGGACCAGTAGTCCCGCGCCGCTTCCAGCAGCGAGAAGGTGCCAACGATGTTGCTGCGGATGAAGTCGGCCGGGCCGTCGATCGAGCGGTCGACATGGCTCTCCGCCGCCAGATGCATCACCGCGTCCGGGCGATGGGTGGCGAAGATCTGCCGCATCGCCTGCAGGTCGGAGATATCGGCACGGACCAGCGTGTGCCGGCGATGGGTCCGCGCCTCTTCCAGCGCCTCTTCCGACGCGGCGTAGGTCATTTTGTCGACGTTGATGATGATGTGGTCGGTCGCGCGGAGCAGGTGGCGCACCACGGCGGAGCCGATGAACCCACATCCCCCGGTCAATAATAGCTTCAGAGGCATACGATCCGTTCCCGTGAAATACCTTAAGCAGCGGTAAACTGCCCGTTTAACCCGCGTCCGGCAATGTATTCCATGCGGCCAATGCCATGCTGGGATACTCCGCGGCCGATCAAAATATCGTGGCTACAGCCGCACCAGCATCGCGCCCGCCCAGGTCGCGGCGACGCACAGCGCCACCGAGCCGATGACGTAGCCGGCGGCCGCCCCGCTGTCACCGGCCTGGATCAGCTCCAGCGTCTGTAGGCTGAAGGCGGAGAATGTGGTGAAGCCGCCGCAGATCCCCACCATCAGAAAGATGCGCACATCCGGGTGCCAGGCGACGCGCGCGGGCGTCAGCGTCAGCCCCGCCACCAGCCCGATGACCAATGATCCCAAGATGTTGATAACCAGCGTGCCCCAGGGGAACGTCGGTCCCGCGAAGTCCGGCTTGATCAGCCCGGCGATCCAGCCGCCCATCCAGAATCGCGCCATGCTGCCGAGCGCGCCGCCCAGCGCCACCCAGAGATAGGTCAGAACCATGCTCGTCCCTTCGTCACGCTCCAGCGGCCAGGATACCAAGCGATTGCTCGGCGCATAATCCCCGTCACCGTTCGGGGTCCGCCCTGCGCGTCGTGCATGAGCGGTTCCCTATGCAACTTATCATAACCCTGCTTATTATATGCCCAACAAGATTTGACGAGGAACGTTCGATGGCTGGCGCGACTTGAGCGACATGCGACGTGATCTGTTGTTGCTGTTGCACGATGTGGCGCGGCTGGTCCGTGTCGACGCCGATAAGCGCGCGCGCGCCCAGGACATGACCCGGGCGCAATGGATCATTCTGATCTGGCTACGGCGCCGTCCCGGCATCACCCAGAAAGAACTCGCCGAATTGATCGAGGTGGAGCCGATCACCGTCGCCCGCCTGATCGACCGGCTGGAGAAGAGCGGCATGGTGGAGCGCCGGCCCGATCCCAAGGACCGGCGGATCTGGCGCCTGCACCTGCTCGCGCCGGCACATCCGACGTTGCATGAGATCGACCGCCAGCGCGCCGACATGGCGCGCATCCTGACCAGCGGTCTGGACGAGGCCACCCTGGAAACCGTCACGGAAGCGCTGCTCAGGATGAAATCCACCCTGTCTCCGGAATGCCGCCCATCCCGCCGTGCCAATGAGACGGCGGCAAGAACGCGCGCCGAGACGCGGGAGATCGCCTGATGTCGCAGGTCGTCTCCGCGGGCACCACGCGCCGGGTCGCCGAAACCCCGGTTCGGTCGCATTCGCTCCGTCGGACGCTGCGTCCGATCCTGATGCTCGGCGGCATCGCTGTCGTCGCCGTCGGCGCCGGTCTGTATTGGCTGACCGGCGGGCGGGTCGTCTCGATCGACGACGCCTATGTTCGTGCCGCCAAGGAGGTGATCGCCACCGACGTCTCCGGCCTGGTTGCCGAGGTGCCGGTGCGGGAAGGCCAGCGCGTCGCCAAGGGGGATGTGCTGCTCCGCCTCGATTCCCGCCAGTTCCAGATCGCGCTCGCCGGCGCCAGGGCCAACCTGAACGGGATGGTCTCAACGCTGGAGGCGATGAAGCTCGATCATCAACGCATGCTGCGCGACGCGCAGGTGAAGGCGGCGCAGGTCGAGGCCGACCAGGCGAGCTATGAGCGTTATGCCAACTTGGTCAAAAGCGGCGGCGTGACCCGTGCCGACTACGACACTGCCCGCTTCCTGCTCGCCGCCGACCGCCAGGGGCTGGAGGCGCTGAAGGTGCAGGCCGGGGTGCAGCTCGCGCGGCTCGGCGGCAGCCCCAACGTGGATGTGACCACGATGGCGGACTATCTGCAGGCCAAGGCCAGGGTGGACGAGGCGCAGCGCCAGCTTGACCACACCGTGATCTACGCGCCGTTCGCCGGGATCGCCACCCAGGTCGACAGCGTCCAGCCCGGCATGTACCTGGCCGCCGCCACCGCCGCCTTCGGCCTGGTGTCGACCGAGCGGCTCTGGATCGAGGCCAACCCGAAGGAGACCGAACTCACCCACGTCAAGCCCGGCGATCCCGTGGATGTCGTCGTCGACACCTATCCGAGCCACGTCTGGAAAGGCCGGGTGGAGAGCATCAGCCCGAACTCGGGCTCGGAATTCTCTGTGCTGCCGGCGCAGAACACCTCCGGCAACTGGGTGAAGGTGGTGCAGCGCATCCCGGTGCGCATCCTGGTCGAGCGCGACAAGGCCGACCCGGAGCTACGCACCGGCATGAGCGTGACCGCCGACATCGATACCGGCCACCACCGGACGCTGCGCGACCTGTTGCCATGACCGTGCCCACCGGCCCCGGGGCAACGCCTCGGGGTACGATGTCCGCCAGCGGGCCGCATCGGGCGCTGATCACGGTCTGCGTCATGGCGGCGACGCTGATGCAGGCGCTCGATTCCACCATCGCCAACGTGGCGCTGCCCTACATGCAGGGCAGTCTTTCGGCGTCCGCCGACGAGATCACCTGGGTTCTCACCTCCTACATCACCGCCGCGGCGATCATGACCGCGCCGGTCGGCTGGTTTGCCTCCCGCTTCGGGCGGCGCAACGTGTTCCTGGTCTGCCTGGTCGGCTTCACCGGGGCCTCCATGCTGTGCGGCGCGGCGCAGTCGCTGTCGCAGATGGTGATCTTCCGCCTGCTGCAAGGC
>PKWQ01000243.1:0-146 GCA_003133265.1 Acetobacteraceae bacterium | reverse complement strand
GGCGCTGGGTGTTCTACGTCAATCTGCCGGTCGGCATCCTGGCCTGCGCGGGATTGCTCGCTTTCATGCCGAAGGAAGCCCCGAAGAGCGAGATGCGCTTCGACTGGATCGGCTTCGCCGCTCTCGCGCTCGGCATCGGCGCGTTC
>PKWQ01000001.1:2750-3211 GCA_003133265.1 Acetobacteraceae bacterium | reverse complement strand
GAGCTGGACCTGCGCAGGATCGTCACGCAAAGCGGCATCCGCGTGCTGGGCCCGAGCAGCCTGGGCGTGATCAATCCGCGCAGCAAGCTGGTGTTGACCGCGAATGCCGCCTTTGCCGAGGCGGATATTCCGACTGGCCGGGTTTTTGTTGCTTCGCACAGCGGCAGCATGATCGGCGCTTTGGTCTCGCGCGGCCGCGCCCGCGGCGTCGGCTTTGCGGGCTTGGTGTCAGTCGGCAACGAGGTCGATCTGAGCATCGGCGAAATTTGCGCCGCGACGCTGGACGATCCGGGTATCGACGGTTACGTTCTTTTCCTTGAAAGCTTGAACCACGGCGCCGCACTGCGCGCTTTTGCCGTCGAGGCGGCCAAGCGTGGTAAACCGGTGATCGCCTACAAGCTGGGCCGCTCGGCGGCGGCGGCCGAAATGGCCGTGACCCATACCGGCGCGCTGGCCGGTGA
>PKWQ01000001.1:0-2721 GCA_003133265.1 Acetobacteraceae bacterium | reverse complement strand
CCGGGTCGGCATCGTCACCACCACCGGCGGCGGCGCCGCCATGGTGGTGGACCAGCTCGGCATCCGTGGCATCGATGCCGAACCGGCCTCGGCCGAAACCCTGGCCAAGCTGGCAGCGGCCGGCATCTCGGTGAGCCCGGGCCGGGTCGCCGACCTGACCCTGGCCGGGGCCCGCTACGACGTGATGAAGGGCGCGCTGGACATCATGCTGGCGGCACCCGAATTCGACTTGGTGCTGGCCGTGGTCGGCTCTTCGGCGCGCTCGCAGCCGGAACTGGCGGTCAAGCCCATCATCGACAGCGCCGGCAGCGCCAAGCCCCTGGCCGCCATGATCGTGCCCGATGCGCCCCAGGCCATCGCCCAGCTAACGGCGGCCAACGTCCCCTGTTTCCGCACCCCCGAAGCCTGCGCCGACGTGATTGCCGCAGTCTTCGGGCGCCGTTCGCCGCTGGCCCTGGCGGAACTGAGCGGCGGTGGCGCCACCGGCTCCGAAGCCCGGACCTTGAGCGAAGCCCAGGCCTATGAGCTGCTGGATCGCCTCGGTGTGCCGCATGCGCCTTGCGTCACCACCGCCATCGATGGCGAAGCGCCCCAGGCCCTGCCTTTCGACTACCCGGTGGTGGTCAAGGTCTGTTCGGCCGAGATCCCGCACAAGACCGAGGTCGGCGGGGTGGTGCTCAACGTCTCCGACCGCGCCGGCCTCCAGGCGGCCCTGGTCAGCCTGCGCTCCAACCTGGCGCAGCGCGCCCCCGGCATAGCGGCCGACCAGGCTCTGGTCCAGCCCATGAGCAAAGGCGTGGCCGAAGTGCTGATCGGCTACAAGCTCGATCCCGAAGCGGGACCGATCATCATGCTGGCGGCCGGCGGCATCTGGGCCGAGGTGGCGCGTGACCGCAGCATCCGGCTGGCGCCCGTCAGCGTCGTGATGGCGCAGGAGATGATCGACGAAGTGCGCGCGCTCAAGACCGTCTCGGGCCTGCGCGGCAAGCAGCGCGGCGACCTGCAGGCCCTGGCCCGCGCCATCAGCGCCCTGTCGCAACTGGCGCTCCAGCCACAGCATGAGGTGCAGGAGGCCGAGATCAACCCGATGATGATCATGGCCGAAGGCCGGGGCGTGATGGCGGTCGATGCCTTGGTGCTCACCCGCTGAAGCAGCAGCGTGCCCGGCCAGGGCGAGTTTTTTTAGTCAACAAAAGGAGCAAGCATCCTGAACCGACTGTTAATGAAGCTGTCTGCTGGCCCTGCCCAGGCAGGGCGCCATGACCCCAGGGTAGGGGTGACGAGGGCAATGAAGTCGATGGCGCCGCCCGACGGCGCATCCTGCGTGCTTTCGTGTGCGATGGCCTAATCGATGCTGTGACTACCCCAAGCCGCAGTCTGGCGGCAAACGTGCCGATCTGGTGCCCTCGCCCGCACACATCGGCGAAGACTCACGCCCACCCAGCATGCCCCTGCACGCGGGCCACCGCTTGAATTTCCTATCCGTTAGTTTCAAGCGCGCTCGGCTGGCGGCGTCGGGGGTGTCGAGCAGACGATACGCCACGCCCGGGATGCCGGTCTTGGCATAGGTTTCGGGCAGGATGGAAACGCCCATGCCGGCCGCAACCAGGCCGAGGATGGTGGCGCCTTCGCGCGCCTCCTGTCTGAGGTGCGGAGCAAAGCCGGCACGGCTGGCCAGCACCGAGACATGCTCGAACAAGCCGCAACCCAGCCCACGCGGAAACAGGATGAAAGCCTCTTGCGCCAATTGCGCCACTGCCAGCGGTCCGGCCTCCGCGGCCAGCGGATGCGCAGCCGACAGCACGGCCATCAGGCGGTCGTTCCACAGCTCGATGGTCCTGATGTCGGGCGGCGGGCTGAACAGCATGGACGGGCGCAGGAAGCCGACATCAATGCTCTTGTCTGCCAGCGCGCGCAACTGCTGCCCGGTCGACATGTGGATCAGATCGGCACGCGCGCCGGGATGACGGGCGCAAAAACGCTGGACGATACCGGGAAACGCCTCAAACATCGGCACCGAGGCAGTGAAGGCAATATGGATCTCCCCGGTCTCTCCCTGCGACGCCAGCCTGACCACTTCACCGACCCGGTCCAGATGAACGAGCGCGCGGCGCGCCTCTTCGAGGAACAGGCTACCGGCCGCGGTCAGTTCGACCTTGCGATTGTTGCGGTTCAGGAGCTTGGCGCCCAATTCTTCTTCCATCGCCTTGATCTGGGTAGGAGAGCGGCGGCTGGCTCACATGCAGGCGGCGCGCAGCCGCGCTGAAGCTCAACTCCTCGGCCACAGTCACGAAATAGCGCAGTTGTCGAAAATCCATTTATTGCGAAACCAGATAAGTGGGATCTTGAAAAAGTATTGGACGAGATTAATGATCGCCGTGCATCATGTCACATGCAGTCTTACAACTCCAAAACTGAGGGAGATCCCATGTCCTTGCTTTCCCGCCCTGCGTGCCTGCTAAAGAATCTCGCAGCCGCCATGCTCGTCACCTCCGCCCTGCTGCCCGCCGCCCAGGCGCAAGCGCCCTTCCCCGCCAAACCGATTCGTGTCGTCGTGCCCTACGCAGCGGGCGGTGCAGTCGATATCGTCACCCGCGTGGTCACACAAAAAATGGCCGAGAGCCTGAAGCAAACCATCATCGTCGACAACCGTCCGGGCGCCGCCAGCAATATCGGCACAGAGGTGGTCGCTCACGCGACGCCGGACGGCTACACGCTGCT
>PKWQ01000442.1:5920-10404 GCA_003133265.1 Acetobacteraceae bacterium | reverse complement strand
CGGCCGAGCCACCGAAGGGTGCGGCCAGCGGCCTGCCGCTGCCCCGTTTCGTCGCGCTGCGTTCCGATGAGGTGAACCTGCGCGCCGGCCCCGGCACGCGCTATCCGATCGAGTGGGTCTACAAGCGCCGCGACCTGCCGGTGGAGATCGAGCGCGAGTTCGAGGTCTGGCGTCTGATAAAGGATCAGGACGGCATCAAGGGCTGGGTGCATCAGGCCACCCTGACCAGCCGGCGCGGTTTCGTCGTCACCGGCATGGAGCGGACGCTGCGTCAGCAGGCCAAGCCCGACGCNNGGCGACTATCGCGGCTGGCTGAAGCGCGACGAGTTCTGGGGCGCGTTGCCCGGCGAGGCCGTGAACAACTGACTTCCTCCTGGGCGCCCGATCTGTTTATCCTGTCGCCATGGAAGATAGTATCCCGACCGTCGACCGCGACGATGTCCCGCGCGCCATGCATGACCTGGGTGGCGTCAAGAAATTCATGTGCGAGCCGGTGGATGTCGAGCCGCACGCATTGACCGACTTCGACCGCGAGGTGGACGCGCTGCGTCAGGTCCTCGGGATGAAGAACATCATGACGGTCGATGAGTTGCGGCGCGGCATCGAAGCCATGCCGGAGGCCGATTATCTCCGGCTGAGCTACTACCGCCGCTGGATCCGGTCGATCACCTACACTCTGCTGCGCAAGGGCGTGATCACCGAGGCCGAGTTGGCCGCCACGCTGGAGCGGCGCTGATGTTCGCGCCCGGCACGCCTGTCCAAGTGAAGAACGACTGGCCGGAGACGCGCGGCCCCGTGCATATCCGCACGCCGCATTATCTGCGCGGGGTGAAGGGCATGGTGGTGCGCCATCTCGGCACCTATCCGAACCCCGAGGACCTGGCCTTCGCGCGTCCGGCCAAGCCAGTGCCGCTGTATCATGTCGCCTTCGACCAAAGGGCGCTGTGGCAGGAGGGCGCGGCGGGCGACGAGGTCTTGGTGGAAATCTTCGAACATTGGCTGGAACCGCTATGAGCAACATCCTGGAGACCGACGGCGAACGGCTGCTGGTCGCGGTGCGCGATCTGCTGGCGGCCAAGGGCCTCGCCAGCACGCAGGAAATCCTCGAGCGCATGGCGATCACCGACGCCGCCTCGCCGGGCCAGGGTGCGCGCATGGTGGCGAAGGCCTGGGTCGATCCCGACTATCGCGAGATCATGCTCGCGGACGGCACCGTGGCCGCCGGGGCGCTCGGCATCCCGATGCGCGGCGCGCCGCCGCTCGGCGTGCTGGAGAACACGCCGGAGCTGCATCATCTGGTCGTCTGCACCCTGTGCAGCTGCTACCCGCGCGCGGTGCTGGGCTATCCGCCGTTCTGGTACAAATCCGCCGCCTACCGCGCCCGTGCCGTGCGCGACCCGCGCGGGCTGCTGGCGGAATGGGGCACCGTGCTGCCGGAAGGCATGCGGCTGCGCATCGTCGATTCCACCGCCGAGTATCGCTGGATGGTGCTGCCGATGCGTCCCGCCGGGACCGAGGGCTGGACCGAGGAACAGCTCGCCGCCATCGTCCGCGAGGGCGACATGATCGGTGTCACGGTGCCGAAGCTCGGCTGACCGCCCACGGAGCGGGCAAGCGCGGACGACGCCAGGGGGAAACGACCCCAGGGGAAACGAACCCAGGGGAAACGAACAATGCAGCTTCACGTTCGCGAGCATGGCCCGCATGTGGTCATCGTAACCATCGACAACCAGCCGCGCCGCAACGCGATGTCGCGCGCCATGCTCACCGACCTCGCCGCGCTGTGGGACCGGCTGGATACGTCGGACTGCCGCTGCGTCATCATCACCGGCGCCGGCGAGAAGGCNNATATCCGCGCGCTGATCTTTACCGGCGCGGGCGAGAAGGCGTTCACCTCCGGGGCCGATATCTCCGGCGATATGAGCGCGAGCGAGGAGCTGGCGCGGATCATCAATCGCGGCCTGCTGAAGACCACCACCTTCTCCAAGCCGATCATCGGCGCCGTCAACGGCGACTGCATCGGCGGCGGGCTGGAGTTGCTGCTGTCGACCGACATCCGCGCCGCCGCGCCGGCGGCCCGGTTCGGGCTGACCGAGGTGAAATGGTCGATCTATCCGTTCGGCGGCTCGACGGTGAAGCTGACGCAGCAGATCGGCTACGTGCATGCCATGGATCTGCTGCTGACCGGCCGGCTGATCACCGCCGAGGACGCGGCGCGGATCGGGCTGGTCAACATGGTGCTGCCGGCGGATCGGCTGATGGACTGGGCGATCGAGACCGCCGAGACGATCGCGGCGAACAGCCCGTCGGCGGTGCAGGCGGTGAAATACCAGATCAGCGCCAGCATCGCCGACTACACGACCAGCCGGGAGAAGCTGGACCAGGAGCTTGGCGACCGGGTGCGCGCCGGCCTGCACTTCAAGGAAGGCATCGCCGCGTTCCGGGAAAAGCGCCGGCCGAACTATATCTGAACCGGCGTCCGCTACGGAGCGAGTGTCCGCTACTCTGGCCGCTTGGTGAAATCGACGATCGCCGCGAGCCCGGTTTCGGTTCCCAGCGCCAGCAGCCGCCCATCCGGGCTCCAGGCCAGCGCGGAGACCGCGCCATGTCCCGGCGGGGCCACCGGCAGGATGCGCGAGGAGCCGATATCGGCCAGCACCACCAGCCCGTCGGAGAAGCCGCCGGCGATGAGGTCTTCCTTCGGATTGCAGGCGACCTGGGTGCAGTTGATGCCGTCGCCGCCGGCCAGTTCCATCGGCGCCTTGCCCATCGGTCCGCCGCCATGGAACGGCCAGAGCACGATCGCGTCGGACCCGCTGCTCGCCAGCCACTTGCCGCCGCGCGAGAACGACAGCGAATCGGTCTTCGACGGGTAGCCGGTCATGCGCATGTGCTGGTCGTCCGACAGCCGCCAGCCGTGCAGCGCGCTCTCCTGCATCGCCGTCACCACCGCGTCGCCGTCCGGATGCAGGATCAGCGCGGTGTGGCTGCCCTTCCATTCCAGTGTGCGCGGGCTGTCGGTCTTGGCGGCAACGAACCAGAGCGTCACGCCGTTGTAGTGCGAGGCCGCCACGCGCTTGCCCTTGGCGTCGAAGGCAAGGCCGGTGACGGAGGAGGGATGCTTGAAGGTTTTCAGCTTCTTGCCCGAGCCGTCGAACAGATGCACCAACTTGCCGACCGCGCAGGCCAGCAGCCCCTTGCCCTTCTCGCCCGGGAATGAGGCGACCCGCTCCACCCATTTCATGCCGAAATCGGCGATCTTGGACACGGTGCCGTCGGCGGCGATACGGCAGAACTGCCCGTCGTCGCCGCCGGTGACGAAGCCGCTCGGCCCGCAGTCCGGGGCGAGCGCCAGCACGGCGCCGGCATGCGCGCGCACGTCCCGCCAGGTTGCGGTATCGGTCATATCGACCAGCCGGACCGTTTCGTCGCCGAGCGCGAAGGCGGCAACGGTGCCGGCACGGTTGAAGCTGGCGGCGATCACGAACGCATCCAGCGCCCGCTGCACGCCGCGGGATTTCAGCAGGAAGTCCGGTGCGACTGTCTGGCTCATGTCCGTTTCACTCCGCCTGGCAGGCTTCGAAGCCGCGACGCAATTGCGGCCGGTTGAGGTTGCGGCCGATGAAGACGATGCGGCTCTTGCGCGCCTCGTCTTCCTTCCACGGGCCGATGAAGGCGCCGTCGGCGATCATGTGGACCGCCTGGAAGGCGAACCGCCGATCGTCGCCCGCGTAGGACAGGATGCCCTTGGTGCGCAGCAAATCCTGCCCCTTGTCGGCCAGCAGGCCGCCGATCCAGGCATTGAACTTTTCCGGGTCGATCGGGCGCTCGGCCTCGAAGCTCATCGAGCCGACCTCGTCGTTGTGCTCGTGGCTGTCGTCGGTCAGGAAGTCAGGCTCGCGCTCCAGCACGCGGGCGAGGTCGAAGGCGCCCTGGTTCAGCACCATCTCGATCGGCAGTGCGGCGCGCTCGGTGCGGTGGATCACGGCGAAGCGGTTGATGGCGCGGATGCGCTGTTCCACGTCGTCCAGCTCCGCCGGGGTGACCAGGTCGGTCTTGTTCAGCACGATCACGTCGGCGAAGGCGATCTGCTCGGCCGCCTCGGTGCTGTCTTCCAGCCGCTGCGGCAGGTGTTTGGCGTCCACCACGGTGACGATGGCATCCAGCCGCGTGCGGGCGCGCACGCCGTCGTCGACGAAGAAGGTCTGCGCCACCGGCGCCGGGTTCGCCAGCCCGGTGGTCTCGATGATGATCCCGTCGAACTTGTCGCGCCGCTTCATCAGCCCGGTGAGGATGCGGATCAGGTCGCCGCGCACGGTGCAGCAGATGCAGCCGTTGTTCATCTCGAACACTTCCTCGTCGGTATCCACGACAAGGTCGTTGTCGACGCCGAGTTCGCCGAATTCGTTGATCACCACCGCGTATTTGCGGCCATGGTTTTCGGTCAGGATGCGGTTGAGCAGCGTCGTCTTGCCCGCGCCGTT
>PKWQ01000442.1:0-5902 GCA_003133265.1 Acetobacteraceae bacterium | reverse complement strand
GAACCTACTATATAGGCGCCCGGCTGGCTCAGCCAACCGCTCGCCGCGATGTTCCCGGCGGGCGGGCGCTTGGATTGTCTCGGTACCCGGCGTCACTTATGCTTCTCCGCAGGTCAACGATCGCGCTTGGCCGTCATAAATCGACAGGGCCATGGTGCCAAACCCGGCAGAGCGGCAGAGTGCCCCAGCGCTTGAGCGCGGGGCGGATCAATGGTTGCCGGTCGTCGTATTCGCCGCGCTGCCGACGGTCGGGGTGATCGCCGGACCGTCCTATGCACCGATGGTTTTCGGGCTGGCGATCGTGCGGCTGCTCCTTGGCCTGTGGCAGACACGCCGGTTCCCGGCGATCGACCGCGATCTCGCCTGGAGTGCCGCCGTCTTCGTCGGCCTCTGCTGGCTGGGCATCGCGTGGTCGATCGTGCCGGGCCGCAGCCTGCATGGCGCCATGCAGATGACCGGCATCGTCGCGGCGGTCCTGATATTCCTTGGCGGCAGCCCGCTTGCCGATCGGGTCGCCGGCCGGCTGTTCCCGGTCCTGGCGTTCGCCTGTCTCCTGGGGGCGGCGATCGTCTGCATCGACACGCTGCTGTTCTATCCGCTCCAGGCACTGCTCACCGGCCGGCCTGCTTTGTCGGCGGCGACGAAATACAATCGCGGGGTCGATTATCTGGTGCTGATCGTCTGGCCGGTGCTGGCCTATGTCTGGTGGCGGCACCGATGGCAGCGCACCCTGCTGCTCGCCGCCGGGATCGGGGCCGCCTTGGTGCTGGGCTCGAGTGCCGCCGGCCGCGCGGCGGGCGTGACCGGAGCCGTCGTTCTGGTTCTGGCGTTCCGCGCGCCGCGCATGGTCGCGGCCGGGCTGGCCACGGGAACAATGCTGCTCGCCATCGCCTTGCCGTTCACGCTGCGCGTGTTCGCGGAACGCCACACCGCACTGGTGCCCTACGTCAAGCCGAGCGGCATCCACCGGCTGGAGATCTGGGACTACATGACGGCCCGCGTGCTCGAACGCCCGGTGCAAGGCTGGGGGATATTGAGCGCCAGCGCGGTGCCGATCCGCCCGGAGGAATTGAGCAGCTACATCTACGTCAGCAGCCAGGGCATCTACCCGCACAACCAGTGGCTCGAATTGTGGTTGGAAACCGGCGCGCTCGGCGCCGCCGTCGGGCTGGCGTTCGCCGTGCTGGTGCTGGTGCGTGTTCGCCGGCTTCCCGAGACGCTGCGGCCGTTCGCCTATGCCGCCTTCACCTCCGCGATGACCGTGTCCTGCCTCAATTTCGAGGTGACCACGGACTCGTGGTGGGCGGCGCTGGCCGCGAGCGGCTTCCTGTTCGCCACGCTCGGGCGTTTCGTGACGGCGCGCATCAGCTCCCGGATAGGGAGCTAGCACGGCGTGCTGCTGTATTTGCCCAGCTTGCATAACCTTCTGGGCGCCGTGGGGCTCGTGGTCGCGCTGGCGTTGTTCCTGGCGCTGGGTGCCGCCGCCACCGCCCGGCGCGGCGTGCCGGAAATCCAGCTCGTCGCGGGCTGGGGCCTCGTCTGCATCGTCCTGACGGTCTGGGGCGTGCTGACCCCGATGACTATGGCGATCCCCGTTGCCGCGCTTGGCGCGGTAGGGCTTGTCTGCCTGGCGCTGCCCGGCGGGCGCGGCCGGATCGGCCAATGCGGCGGCGTTTCGCGCCTGCTGCTGCTCACTCTGCCGCTCTGGCTGGTGATGCTGGCGGCCCGGCCGTCGCAGATCGACACCTGGCTCAACCTGCTGCCGAATGCCGCCTACCTGTACGATTTCGGCATGCTGCCGACCGAGCAGCGGCCGGTCATCTACTCGTTCCTGCCGGTGGCGCCGTACAACACCCAGTTCGCGGCCTATATCGCCTCGCTGGTTTCCGGCGGGTTCGCCGACAGCGCCATGGGGCTGTTCAACGTCGCGCTGCTGTGCGCGGGCGCCATGCTGCTGGCCCGCAACCTCGTCGGGCGAGCCGCCGCGCCGCCCTGGTGGGCCTGCGCGGCGGGTCTGCTGCTGGCGGTTCCGCTCAATCCCGGCTTCGTCCCGCGGGTGTTCTTCTCCGCCTATGGCGAAGCGTCGCTGGCGGTAACCGCGCTGTTCGCGGTCTGGCTCGCGGTCGAGGCGATCGACGATCTGGCTGATGGCATCGCCTGGCCGCGTGGCATCGCCGCGCTGGCGTTGGTGCTGGCGGCGATGGTCAACATCAAGCAGTCCGGCATCGGGCTGGTGCTGCCGGTGGGCGTGAGCATGCTGATACTGGCGCTCATGCATCCCCGGATACCGCGCCGGCGCGCGGTGGCCGTGACGGTGGCGGCGCTGATCCCGGCGGTATTGCTGTATCTGATCTGGCGCCGCTTCGCCCTGGCCAGCTTCGTCGTGGGCGAGCTGAAGCCGAGGCCGTTCAGCGAGTGGAACATCGCCCTGTTGCCGCGGATCTTCCTCAGCATCCTGCGCACCATGGTCCAGAAGGCCACGTTCTTCCTGTGCATGGCGGCGGTACTGGCGGCCTGGGTGCCGCGGCTGCGGCGCGATCCCTGGAGCCGCGAGGGCGTGCTGTTCGGCATGATCTTCGGCGTGATCGTGCTGTTCAACGGCTTTCTCGTGTTCACCTACATCGCCCATTTCGCGCCGGACATGGCGGCGGATGCCCATTCCTATTACCGCTACAACTCGCAACTCTCGCTTCTGGTCATGCTGGGATTGATCGTGGCGGTGCGGCCCGTCGTCGCCGGCTGGATCACGCGGCTGGGATCGCGCGCGCGGTATCTCGCCCCGGCGTCGGTGGCCCTGATCCTGATCCTGCCGCTCGCCATCGTCGGGCAATTGCGCTTCGACCTGGAAACGCCGCAGCCGCAGCTTTGGGACATCGGCCATCGGGCGGCGCTGCACTTCAAGCCCGGCGACAAGGTGGCGCTGCTGGTGCCCGGCGATGACTATGACGGGGTGGGCAGCTTTCTGCGCGGCGTGATCCTGTTCACCCCGCCACGCCAGCCGGTGCTGGATTTTAGGACCGAGACCACGGCGGATGCCGCCACGCTCGATCGGGTCGCCGCCGCCGGCTACCGGCTGGCGCTGGTCAGTTGCACGCAGGCCGGATTGGCCGGCGCACCGGCCAACGTGGCGGCATTGTTGCGCCATACCGAAGCGAGGTGGCAGACGGTGGAGACATGGCCCTATCCGGCGGACATCGCGCGGCGGCGGTTTTCGGCCCTGCTGGCGCGCGGCCCGGTATGTGCCGCCCGAGCTCCCGGCTGAGCGCGGCGATCCCGAAGGAGGCCTCCTGACAGGCGCCACCCATGGGGCTAGGCTTGGCGCCAACGGTATTCCTCGGGAGGATCAGTTGAACAATCCGCAACCTTTGGACGGTCAGACCCGCGCGCTCGGCGCGTTCGTGGCCAGCCTGACATATGAGGCCCTGCCGGCGCCGGTGGTGGCGCAGGCGGCCGACATCGTCCTCGACACGCTCGGCTGCTGTATCGCCGCCTGGCAGGAAGACCCGGAAAAGGCCGAGATCGCCACGCGCCTCGCGGGAACCTTCAAGGCCCAGCCGGTCGCCACGATCTGGGGATCGCGCGGCGTGCGTACCGATGCGGCGCTGGCGGCGCTCGCCAACGGCATTCTGGCAAACGCCGCCGACTACGACGACACCCATAAGCGCGCTTTGCTGCACACCGGCTCGGTGATCGTGCCCACCGTGCTCGCGCTCGCCGAGGAGCGGCGCCTGACCGGCAAGCAGGTGCTGCGCGCGATCGTCGCCGGCTACGAGGTGGCGGTGCGGGTCGGCATGACGGTGATGCCGAGCCACTACCGTTTCTGGCACTCGACCGCGACCAACGGCACTTTCGGCGCCGCCGCGTCCGCCGCCGCCGCGCTCGGCCTCGATGCCGACGGCGCCACCTTCGCGCTCGGCTTCGCCGGCACCCAGGCCGCCGGGCTCAATACCTTCTTCAGCTATGGCGACTTCACCAAAAGCCTGCATCCCGGCAAGGCCGCGTTCAACGGCCTGCTCTCCGCCCGGCTCGCCGCCCTCGGCGCGACCAGCCCGCCGACCATCCTGGAACATGAGAAGGGCTATGTGCGCGCCTTCTGCGAGACGCCCAATTTCGCGGCGCTGACGCGCGGCCTGGGAACCGAGTGGGAGATCCTGCAGAACGGCTTCAAATGGTTCCCCTCGATCCTGGCCAGCCATGCGCCGATCCAGGCGACGCTGGACGTGGTGAACAAGCACGACGTCAAACCGGCCGACATCGCCAGCATCGTCAACGAGACCTACACGACGGTGAAGACCCATTTCAGCAACAAGGTCGTGGACACGCCGATGGGTGCGCGCGTGTCCGTGCCCTACTGTGTCGCGATCGCGGCGATGGACCGCGCGGTGGGACAGGCGCAGTTCGCGCCCGACCGGGTGCGCGATCCGGCGGTGCAGGACCTGCTGGCGCGGACCGAGACGGTGGCCGATGCGGAACTGACCAAGCTGTATCCCGACAAGTTCCCCGCACGGGTGACGGTGACGCTGAAGGACGGCCGGAAGCTCACGGAGACCCGCTATTTCCCGAAGGGCGACCCGCAGGAGCCGCTGACCCCCGCCGAGATCGAGGCGAAGTTCAGCAGCAACGTCGCCGCGCGCATGAGCGGGAGCGACGCCGCGGAACTCGCGCGCCTCGTCCGCGATCTGGCCAAATTGGACGATCTGTCGCCGATCTTCGCCCTGCTCGGGCGCTGACGCCGGGCGAGTCCAGCCAAAAAGAAAGGGCCAGGAGGATCGCCCCCCTGGCCCTGGCTGTCTCGCCGCAGCCTGGTGTCGTCAGGCCGTTTTCGCCATCCCGCGCAGCACGTACTGCAGGATGCCGCCGTGCTGGTAGTAGGCGACCTCGTCCTGGGTATCGATGCGGCACAGCACCGGCACCCGGTCCACGGTGCCGTTCGCGCGGTGGATCACCAGCGTCAGGTCCTTGCGCGGGGTGATGGTCTCCAGCCCCTCGATGTCGATGACCTCATCGCCGACGATGGCGAGGCTCTTGCGGTCGGTGCCTTCCTTGAAGGTCAGCGGCAGCAGGCCCATGCCGACCAGGTTGGAACGGTGGATGCGCTCGAAGCTCTCCACGATCACCGCCTTTACGCCCAGAAGCATGGTGCCCTTGGCGGCCCAGTCGCGCGACGACCCGGTGCCGTATTCCTTGCCGCCGAAGATCACCAGCGGCACGCCCTCGGCCTTATAGCGCGAGGCCGCGTCATAGATAGGCATCACATCGCCGGACGGGTAGTGCTTGGTCACGCCGCCCTCGGTGCCCGGCGCGGTTTCGTTCTTGATGCGGATGTTGGCGAAGGTGCCGCGCATCATGATCTCGTGGTTGCCGCGCCGCGCGCCGTAGCTGTTGAAATCCTTCTCCAGGATCTGCCGCTCGCCCAGATACTCGCCGGCCGGCGAGTTTTTGCGGATCGAGCCGGCGGGGCTGATGTGGTCGGTGGTGATGCTGTCGCCCAGTTCCGCCAGGATGCGCGCGCCGGCGATGTTGCCGACCGGGGCCGGCTCCATCGTGATCCCCTCGAAATAGGGCGGGTTCTTCACGTAGGTGGAACTCTCGGACCAGCCATAGGTGGCCGAGCCGGCATCGACCTGGATCGCCTGCCACTGGGCAGGGCCCTTGAACACCTCGCCGTAGCGCTTGAGGAACTGGTCGCGCCCCAGGCTGGTGGCGAGCGTGTCGGCGATTTCCTTGTTCGTCGGCCACACGTCGCGCAGATACACCGGCTTGCCGTCGCGGTCGTTGCCGAGCGGGGCGGTGGCGATGTCCACGTTCATCGTGCCGAGCAGCGCGTAGGCCACCACCAGCGGCGGGCTGGCCAGGTAGTTGGCGCGCACGTCCGGATTGACCCGGCCTTCGAAGTTGCGGT
>PKWQ01000415.1 GCA_003133265.1 Acetobacteraceae bacterium | reverse complement strand
GGGCGATGGGCCAGCCGAATAACCCCGCGACGCGGGCCTGACCGGTGAGAATGGGCATCGGAACGGCTTCCTTCATGCGCGCCGGGCCGTCGGCGCAGGTTTCACGCAACTGACCTGTCCCAAACCTCGACGCACGGGCCAGAGAGCGATCCGTTCATGTTTAGCATCATTTTTTTTCCTCCGTCGCGTCCCCCGCTGCTACGTCCGTCCGGCTTCATGCGGACGGGAACCAGATGACTGCATTGGAACGGCGATTCGCGACGGCCCAGGCGCTGGCGGCGGCGGCCGGCGCGCTGGCGATGCGGATGCGCCCGGTGCGCGGCGGCACAGGTGGAATCAGCGCCGGGATCAGCCTGAAGAGCGCGCAGGATTGGCTGACCGAGGCGGACGGCGCGGTGGAGCGCTTCCTGTCGGAACAACTCGCCACGGCGTTCCCCGAAGACGGCTTCCAGGGCGAGGAAGGCGGCCACACGCGCGACGGCAAACTGCGCTGGGTGGTCGATCCGATCGACGGCACATCGAACTACGCACATGGCGGCGCGCGGTTCTGCGTGTCGCTGGCCCTGGTCGAGGATCGGACACCGCTGCTCGGCGTGCTGGTGGCGCCCGCGATGGGCGAGGCGTTCGCCGCCCGGGCCGGCCATGGCGCGACCCTGAACCAGCAGTCGATCCAGGCGGCGGCAACCGATAATCTCGGCACCGCGATCATCGAGGTGGGCTGGAACATGCGCCACACGGACGCGGACTTCCTGGGACTGCTCGGGCGCATCCGCGCGGCCGGCGCGGCGCCACGCCTCGGCGGCTCGGGCGCGATGGGCTTGGCCGACGTCGCGGCCGGACGGCTCGACGCCTATGTGGAATTGCACATCCATCTGTGGGACTGCGCCGCCGCGATCGTGATCTGCCAGGAGGCCGGCGCGGCGGTCAGCCCGTTCATGGCCGGCGACGGGCCGGTGACCGGCGGACCGATCCTGGCGGCGGCCCCGGGGATCGCGCTAGCGATGACCGGGATCGGCGGCTTTTGACAGGCGCGCGTCCGGGCGCTTTCTTGCAGGACAACACGTCCCAAGAGAGCGAGGCATCCCCGAAGTGCGACCCCTGGAAGGCATACGCGTCGTTGCCATCGAACACGCGGTAGCGGCACCGATCTGCACCCGGCATCTGGCCGATCTCGGTGCCGACGTGATCAAGGTGGAACGCCCCGGCGAGGGCGATTTCGCCCGCAGCTACGACAGCTACGTGCTGGGCCAAGCCAGCTTCTTCGTGTGGCTGAACCGCGGCAAGCGCAGCCTGACCCTGGATGTGAAGCACCCGAAAGCGGGCGACGTGCTGAACCGGCTGATCGGGCAGGCGGACGTGCTGATCCAGAACCTCGCACCCGGCGCGGCGGCACGGCTGGGATTATCGTACGAGGCGCTGAAGCCCCGGAACAAGAATCTGATCGTGGCCGACATCTCCGGCTACGGCGATGCCGGGCCGTTCGCGCAAAAGAAGGCCTACGACCTGCTGATCCAGGCGGAAAGCGGGCTGATGAGCGTGACCGGCACGGCGGACACGCCTTCGCGCGTCGGCATCTCGGTGGCCGACATCGCCACCGGGATGTATGCGCTGACCGGCATCCAGGCGGCGTTGCTGCGGCGGTTCCGCTTCGGCGGCGGGGCGAACATCAAGGTCGCCATGCTGGACGCGTTGACCGAATGGATGATGTATCCGGTCTATCGCCACGCCTATGACGGCACCACGGTCCCGCGCGAGCCCTCCAGCCATCCGGCGCTGGCGCCCTACGGCGCGCACGCGGTGCAGGACGGGCGGGTGATCTTCGGGCTGCAGAACGAGCGCGAATGGACGACCTTCTGCGCCAAGGTGCTCGGCCGGCCGGAGGTGGCGACCGACCCGCGCTTCAACTCCAACGCCCAGCGGCGGGATCACCGCGTGGAAGTGACCCGGCTGGTCGAGGATTTCTTCGCCGACAAGACCGCCATGCAGGTGGTGGCGCTGCTGGATGAAGCAGGCATCGCCAACGGGCGGATGAACACGGCGAAGGAGGTGTACGAGCATGTGCAGTTCGTCGCCCGCGACCGCTGGCGGGAGGTGAACACGCCAAACGGCAAAGTGCGCGCGTTGCTGCCGCCGGTGACCTTCACCGACCAGGAGGCGGCGATGGGCGACGTGCCGGCGCTGGGCCAGCACACCGATGCGGTGCTGGGCGAACTCGGCTTCGGCGCCGCCGAGATCGCGGCGCTGCACACCGAAGGCGCGGTATGACCGGGTTCGATCCCGCCCAGCACCGGATGGTGCCGCAGCAACGCTGGTTCGAGGATTTCGTGCTCGGCGAGCGTTTCGTGCTGCCCAGCCGGACGATGACGGAGGCGGTGTTCCTGGCCTTCCAGGGCGCCAGCGGCGACGCCCATCCGGTGCATTACGACGTGGAGTTCTGCCGCGCGCGCGGCATGCCCGATCTGCTGGCGCACGGCTTCCAGGCGGTGATCCAGACCGCGCCGGGGGCGGGATTGTTCCCCTACATGGTGGAAGACGCGCTGGTCGGCTTCATCGAGCAATCGAGCCGGTTCCTGAAGCCGGTGTTCGCCGGCGACACGCTGTATCCGGCATTGACCATCGACGAACTGTCGCCGAACCGCACCACCGGGGTGATCGGGTTCGCCAGCACGATCCACAACCAGCGGCGGGAATTGGTGCTGGAAGGGCGGCAGCGATATTTGATCCGGAAGAAGCCGGTGGGATGACGACGCGCCGATCTCGCTGATTTCGGCTACCTTTCCTTCCCCGCCGCGCGCCGCAGCCTCGGCTTCGGTTGCTTCACCGTCGCGTCCAGCAGCGCGTGCATCGCCGCCACCGTCTCCGGCTCCAGGCGATGGATGGTCTGGGCGATGCGGTTGGCCAGCGCGGTCTGCTCGGGCGTCAGGCCCGCGGTGTTCACCGTCACGCGCGGATGCGATAGCCGGGCGAGGTTGGCCAACTCCTCGGCATCGTCCCAGATCAGGCCGAAGAACTCGTTGACCTGATGCACCAAGCCCGCACTCGGCGCGCCGCGCTTGCCGTGCTCCAGCGCCGACAGATACGCCGCCGAGACCTGCAACTGCGCCGCCATCTGCTTGAGCGTCACCTCCCGCGCGGCCCGCAGCGCGCGCAGCCGGGCACCGAACGGGGTCATCGTATCCGCCGCAACAGCAGCCGCACCGAGCCGGAGTTGGCGGCATGCGGATGCGCGGCGGCCAGCACCAGCGGGCGGAGGTCGGGCAGGTTCAGCCACAGCGGCAGCTCGCGCCGCAGCACGCCGCCGGTCTCGCCGCTGCCGCGCCCGGTGATCACCTCGACGCAGCGCAGCCGGTCGGTGTGCGCGGTGCGGATAAAGCCGGACAGCGCCAGGAAGGCGCGCTGGGCGGTGCGGCCGTGCAGGTCCAGCGTGCGCGCGGCGGGCAGCTTGCCGGTGCGGAAACGCTGCCAGGTGGCGTTGTCCACGCCGGGCGGCTGCATGCCGACGATCAGCGCGGCGTGGGCGACGCGCGCCGGCGGAACGCGATCCCGGGCAGGCGCTCTCGGCGCAGCCACCGATGCGGCGGGCGACGTGGCCGGCGGCTCCGGCCTGGTACGGCCGGGCAGCGGCGCGATCAGGCGGACATAGGTCGCCCACTCGGCCCGGTCGGTCTCGGTCAGGCGGGAACGGCGTGGGGCGCGCAACATGCCGACTATATTTCCGGCGCCGGTGCCGGCGACGCGGCGTGGCGCGGCGCGACAGCGAGCAGCATGCCGGCGAGACCGGCCAAGGCGGCCATCAATCCGAAGCAGAGCGTGTAGTTTCCGGTGGCGGTCAGGATAAAACCCATCGTGGACGGGATCAGCATCGCGCCCAGGAACATCGTGGCGGTGCCAAGCCCGGTGGCCTCGGTGCGGCGGGCGCCGCCGAGATCGGCGTATTCGGCGTAGGCGACGCCGGTATAGCCGCTGGCGGTGAAGCCGGCGACGACGCAGACCAGCAAGATCAGCCAGACCGGCCAGCCGGGCCCGAACCAGCCGGTGGCGAGAGCCATCGC
This sequence comes from Acetobacteraceae bacterium, assembly GCA_003133265.1. Taxonomy (GTDB): domain Bacteria; phylum Pseudomonadota; class Alphaproteobacteria; order Acetobacterales; family Acetobacteraceae; genus PALSA-911. Next base: position 3,847 of record PKWQ01000415.1, on the reverse strand, counting down.
GGCCATCACCAGCCCGCACAGCGCCAGGATGCCCGAGGACGACATGAACCGATCGGCGGCCCACCCCCAAACCGGCCGGGCGATCGCGCCGGCGATCTGGTAGGCGGCGAGCGCCCGGCCGGCGGCGATAAGATCGAACCCGGCCTCGCTGGTCAGATGCACGGTCATGAAGGCGATGAAGGCCACCTGCACGCCGGTATAGACGAAGCACGCGACCGACAGGCGACGGATGGCGGCATCCTCGCGCAGCAGCCGCAGCAATTGCGGCAAGGCGCCACCCCATACGCGGCGGGCTGGATCGCGCCCGGAATCCCAGCGTCCCCGGTAGAATTGCAGCGCCACGATCAGCAGCAGGATCGGCACCGCCTGCACCGCCATCGCCTCCGGCCAGCCGACCGCGACCACCAGCGGCGGGACGATCAGCGCGCCCAGGATACCGCCCAGCGGCACGCCGATCTGGCGCACCGACATCACCAGATTGAACACGCGCCTCGGCGTCTGCGGCACCAGCAGATGCGTCGCCGCCGGTGCGTTGGCGCCGTAGCCGATCCCCAGCAGCAACGCGCCGAGACCGATGCTGGCCAGCGTGCCGATGGCGGTGACCAGCAGCATCAGGGCGGCGCCGACCAGCGCCGCCTGGCTGACCCGCACCGCCCCATAACGATGGATGAACCCCGGCGACAGCACCGCCGAGACGATCCCGACGCCATAGACCAGGGAGACGAACAGGCCGACCAGACCGCTATCGACGCCGAGATCGCGCACCACCACCGGCGCGGCGGCGGGCAGCGAGAACAGCGCCATGGTGGCCAGCGTCTGTATCGCCAGGGTGGCGATCAGCGGCCAGACCGGCATCTTGTCCGAGCGCGATGTGGCCACCTTGCGCAATCGCCTATTGCCGCGGCAGGCCGAGTTCGGCGCGTTTGCGCTCGACAGGATCGTTGCCGTCGCGGCTCGCCAGCGCCCAGGGCGCGCCGATACCGCCGCCCGGCGGGGCCGCAATGCCGCGAACCACCTCCGCGACCACGGTGCGATAGGCGATGCGCCACGCCCCGTCGCGGCGGGTGAAGTGATCGACATAGCGGCCCACCACTTCGGTCTCCACCGCCTGATCCGGCCCGATCGGCGCCCCGCGCAGATAGCCGAGCCGCTCGTCGCCGGCTTCCGGCGTCAGCCGCTGATGGGTGATGAAGTAGGTCTCCACCAGCGCGCTGTCCGGCCCGGCGAACTCGAACACCATGTTGCCGATGACATGCATGGATTGCTCGATGCCGGCGTGGCGGCGGATCAGGTGGGCGATGAAACCATCGATGTCGCCCTTGTAGCCACCGTGATCGTCATAGGCGTCGGTGTGGTAGGCGGAGCGCACCAGATCCCAGTTGCGGCGGTCGACGCCGCGAACATAGCGATGCAGGGCGTCCTGGATGGCGGTCCGGTCGGCGATGCGCTGATCCGGCATGGGCTTTTCCTCCTCTTGGTTCTGTTTGGAGCCGGCCAACGGCCACGGAGCGCGGCTACAGCGCGCCTGCCTCGTCGTCCACCAGCACCACATGCAGCCGGCGCGGGCCGTGCGCGCCGAGTTCCAGCGTCTGCTCGATGTCGGCCGAGCGCGACGGGCCGGTGACCAGCATGACGTTGCGCGGCATGAAGCCACCGGACAGCGTGTCCTTCCACTCGGCGCGCAACATGTCCCAGGCTTCCTCGTAGGCGCCGACCAGCCGGCTGGCGCGCAACAGCACGATGGCGGTGTCGGCCAGCAGGTTGATCGTGGTCGGACGCTCCGGCGCCGAGGGCAGCATCAGCGTGCCGGTCTCGGCGATGGCGGCATAGGCGTGTTGCAGGCTGACGGTATCGCTGGCCTCGGCCCGGCCCTCGCGGATGCGCAGCAGCGGACGCTCGGGCCACGGGATCGCCTGCAATTCCGGATGCGGCGCCATGACGAACTCGCTGGGCAGGTTCTGCGCCGCCAGATAGTCGGCGATCGCGCCCGGCACGGCATCGAGGTCGGGCACCCGCGCCACGGTGCCGAACTCCCGCTCCACATTGGCCACGAACAGCGCCACCTGCCCGGCGCGCGGCAGGCGGGAGCGGGCAGGGATCAGATGGCGCGGATGCGCCGCCAGCCGGCCGCGCAGCATCGCCTGCTGGTCCGCCGGCAATTCCCCGCGCTTCAGGCCGCGGCGGATGGCGGTCAGGATGGTTTCCCGGCTCATCGGATTTTCCCCGCGCGTTGCGCCTTGGCGTAGCGGGCGAAGAACGTATCGCCCTCCGGCGCCGGCAAATCCCGCCCGCCTGTCCAGCCCGACGCGAGCGGCAGAGAGGAGAAGCGGCCGCGCTTGCGCCCGAGCCAGCCGAGTGCTGCGGCCGCCGCGCGCGTGACGAGGCGATACAATGCCGGCCGCTTCGCCACCCAGGCCCAGAGTGCGAGATTGGTACGCATCGCCGCCGGCGTCAGGTGCCGCTCGAACTCGCGTTCGCGCCAGTGGCGCATCAGGTTGGGCAGCGGGATCTTCACCGGGCAGACGCTTTCGCACTTGCCGCAGAAGGTCGATGCGTTGGGCAGGTGGCCGGACTGGTCGATGCCGACCAGCGAGGGCGTCAGCACCGCGCCCATCGGGCCGGGATAGACCCAGCCATAGGCGTGCCCGCCCACCGTGCCGTAGACCGGGCAATGGTTCATGCAGGCAGCGCAGCGGATGCAGCGCAGCATGTCCTGGAATTCGCTGCCCAGCATGTTGGACCGGCCGTTGTCCAGCAACACCACATGATATTCCTCCGGCCCGTCCAGGTCGCCCGCACGGCGGACGCCGGTGGAGAAGGTGGTGTAGACCGAGAAATCCTGCCCGGTGGCCGAGCGCGCCAGCAGGCGGAGCAGGCTGGTGGCGTCCTCCAGCGTCGGCACAACCTTTTCGATGCTGGCCAGCACGATATGCACACGCGGCAGCGTCTGCGTCAGGTCGCCGTTGCCCTCGTTGGTGACGATCACCGAACTGCCGGTCTCGGCGATCAGGAAGTTGGCGCCGGTGATGCCGACGTCGGCGGCCAGGAAGCGCTGGCGCAGCTTGGCGCGCGCCTCGGTCAGGATGTCGCGGCGCTCATGGAACACGCGGTCGGCCGGCAGATCGGTGTGGGATTTGCGGAACTGATCCTCCCAGTCCTCGCGATTGAGGTGGAAGGCCGGCGCGATGATGTGGCTGGGCAGTTCGTGGCGCAGCTGGATGATGTATTCGCCGAGGTCGGTCTCCACCGGGGTGATGCCGTGACGTTCCAAATGGTCGTTGACCGCGATCTCCTCGGAGATCATCGACTTGCCCTTGGTCACGGTGCGCGCGCCCGCCTTCTGGCAGATGCCGAGCACGATGTCGCGCGCCTCCTCGGCGGTGGCGGCCCAGTGCACGATGCCGCCGGCCTCGAGCACTCGCGCCTCGTAGGCCTCCAGGTAGAAATCCAGATTGGCCAGCGTGTGGTTCTTGATGTCGCGGCCGATGTCGCGCAGGCGCTCGAACTCCGGCAGCCGCGCGACGGCGCTGGCGCGGCGCGCGATGAACGAGGGACCGGAATTGGCCAGCGCCTTCTGCAGCCCGGCATTGGCGATGGCGGCTGTGGCGCTTTCCTTGAAGGCGGGACTGGTGACGACATGCATGCGCGGCTGCTCCTGCTCGGGCACAATCTAGCGGCGGCACGCGGCAATGGACAGCCGGCCGCGCCTGACGCAGGCTGGCGGCAAATACCGGTTTCGGGAAGGACGACATGAAAAACGCGATCAGCCGACGCGCGGCGTTGGGCGGAACCCTGGCCACGGGCGCGCTGGCGGCAACGCCGCGCCGGGCGCGGGCGGCGGCGGCGG
>PKWQ01000098.1 GCA_003133265.1 Acetobacteraceae bacterium | reverse complement strand
TCCCGATGGACACGCCCGGCATCACCGTCCGCCCGCTCTGGACCATCCAGAACGACCCGCCGGCGCCGCTCGGCACCACCTACGGCACGCCGCGCACCAACGAGACCTTCTACGACAACGTGCGCGTTCCGGCGTCCTGCATGCTCGGAGCGGAGAACGCGGGCTGGCGTGTCGGCGCGATGGGCCTGAACCTCGACCGCGTCGGCGCCGCCCGCTACCTGATCTCGGTCCGCCGCGACGAGGACATCGTCAATTTCGTCAAGACCAACAAGTTCGACGGCTATTCGCCGGCGAGCGACCCGGCGATCCGCGACAAGATCGCCGAACTGTGGATCGAGGCGCAGGTGTGCCGGCTGATGACCATGCGCAGCATGTCCATCGTCGAGCACGGCGGCAACTTCACCTATGAAGGTTCGGCCGAGAAGGTGTGGGCGCCCGAGCACGGGGTGCGGACCACGGAAGCGATCAGCCAGATGCTTGGCCCGTATGGCCAGCTGCTGAACGGCTCGCCGCACGCGGTGGAGCGCGGCGTGTTCGCCCACAATCTGATGGGCGCCTTCCAGTCCGGCATCAACCACGGCAGCACCCAGGTCATGCGTGACCAGGTGGCGCGCCGCGGCCTCGACATGCCCCGGAAGTGATGGCGGCACACATCGGATTTGGTGTGCCTGAAGCTGCGAATGATGAGGCCGACGGGCCGCTCTGCCGTGGAGGAATTGAGTGATGGATACGACGCTGACCGAAGAAGAAGTGATGGTCCGGGAAACCGCCCGGCGGTTCCTTGAGGCGGAGTGCCCAACGAAGTTGGTGCGCGAGATGGAGAAGGACCCGAAAGGGTACCCTCCGGCGCTGTGGAAGCAGGCCGCCGAACTCGGCTGGCAGGGCATGTCGCTGCCGGAGCAGTATGGCGGTAGCGCGCTGCCGCTGGTCTATCTCGGCCTAGTGATGGAAGAGGCCGGGCGTGCCCTGGCACCGTTGCCGCTGCACTGCACCGTGGTGACCGCGCAGACGATCGCCAGCGACGGCCCGGCAGCGATGCGCTCGGCGATCCTGCCCGGGGTGGCCGCGGGCGACACCGTGCTGACCTGGGCGTTCACCGAACGCGATCCGCGCCTGCTGCCCGAGACGATTAAGACCCAGGCGGTCGCCGACGGCGACAGCTACGTCATCAACGGCACCAAGATGTTCGTCGACAACTTCATCGTTGCCGACCACTGCCTGGTGGCCTGCCGCACCGCGCCGGCTTCGGCGGCCAATGGTGGCCTGACCCTGTTCCTGGTGGACACCAAGACCGCCGGCCTGTCGCAGACGCCGCTCATCACCCTCGCCAAGGACAGGGTGAGCGAGGTGAAGCTCACCAACGTCCGCGTGCCGAAGGCCAATATGGTGGGCGGGTTGCACCAGGCAGCGCCCATTATCGAACGGCTGCTGGAGTTGGCGACCGCGCTGCTGTGCGCGCAAATGTTGGGTGCGACGCGGAAAGATTCGGAGATGGCGGTCGAGTGGGCCAAATATCGCAAGGCATTCGGCCAGCCCATCGGCGCGTTCCAATCCATCCAGCATATGTGTGCCGACATGCTGATGTGGATCGACGGCGGCAATCTACTGACCTACGAGGCGCTGTGGAAGATGGACCAGGGCCTGCCCGGCGGCGTCGAGGCGTCGCAGGCAAAAGCCTTCTGCAACGAGAAGTGCGAGGCCGTGGTGCGCATCTGCCAAGGCATCCATGGCGGCATCGGCTTCATGATGGAATTCGACCTGCAGCTTTGGTACCGTCGCGTCTGCACCTGGACCATGCGGCTGGGCACCGCCTACGAGCATCGTGCCAAGGTGGCCCGCGCGTTGTTGGACACGCCGGGGGAGGTCATTCTGGGAAGGCCGGTGCCCGTCGTGGCCGACGCCTGAGCATCCGTTTATCATCAGCAGAAGGAGAAGCAGGCATGGCACAATGTCCGGTATGCGGCGCGAGCGTTGACGAAGAGGCGGCGAAGCAGACCGCCGGGTTCACCGCGCACGGCGCCTCCGAAACCGACCCGACCAAGGGAACCAGACAGTTCCACGACGGTCAGTGGGTCTATTTCGACAGTCTGGAATGCCGCAGCAAGTTCCTGATCAGCCCCGACAAATATACCGGCGCGGCGTAGATCGGCGGACAATCGGGAGGAACGACAATGCTGCCCGCCGTGCTCGACGACCTGTTGGTCCTCGATATCAGCCAGGGGATCGCGGGTCCGCTGTGCGCGCGGCTGCTGGGTGACTACGGCGCCGATGTCATCAAGATCGAGCCGCCGGGCGGCGAGTGCGGCCGGCGCATGCCGCCGTTCTTTCACGACGATCCCGATCCGGAAAAAAGCCTGTTCTTCCTGCTGGCCAACCTGAACAAGCGCGGCGTGATCCTGGATCTGGAACAGCCCCAGGGTGCGGACCTCTTCCGCCGGTTGGCCCGCACCGCCGATGTGATCGTCGAGAGCTTCCCACCCGGGTATCTGGCCTCGCTCGGTCTCGATCACGCGACGCTGGAACAGGACAATCCCAGCCTGGTGATGACCTCCATCACGCCGTTCGGCCAGACCGGGCCGTACAGCCACTATAAGGGCGGCGAGATCGTCGCCTACGCGACCAGCGGCATCATGGCGATCAGTGGGACAGCGGACCGTGAGCCGCTGCAGCATGGCGGATTCCCGGCGCAGTACGAAGCCGCGATGAATGGCATGCTGGCGACAAACGTCGCGTTGCTGACACGCGATCTGACCGGCCTTGGCCAACATGTCGATGTATCGATGCAGGAGGTGGTGGCATCGTCGCTGGTCATCAATCAGCCCAATTACGCCTTTACCGGCGGCGTACAGGGCCGGCGCCGCCCGGAAGGAAACTCCTTCGGCCAGGTGACGCCCTGCAAGGACGGCTATTTCGTCAGCCAGGAAGGCGGCAGCATCACCTGGAACGAGATCGCCAATTTCTTCGGCAGCGAGGAAATGAAGGACCAGCGTTTCGCCGACCCGGCGCAACGCATGCACCACGGCCACGAGCTGGATGCGATCATCCTGGACGCGACCAAGGATCGCACCATGGCCGAGATGTTCAAGACGGCGTCGGAAGAATTTCGGATGCTGTTGGGAATCGTGCAGACGCCGGAAGACCTCGCGACCTGCGCCCAGTTAGACGCCAGGGGGTTCTATGAGGAAGTAGAGCATCCGGTGATCGGAAAGATTCGGGTACCCTTCCGCCTGTGGAACATGAGCGTCGGCGGCGCATCGTGCCGCCGGCCCGCCCCGCTGCTCGGGCAGCACAACGCGGAGATATTCACCAAGCTTGGCTGCTCGGCGGCGGAAATCGGTTCGTTGCGGACGCAAGGCATCATCTGAGGCGGCGGCAGGGAATGGCGACAGACAAGAAAGACGCCGATCAGGAGACGAGACTTCCACTCGCTGGATTGCGGATCATCGATATCAGCAACGTGTTCTCGCTGCCCTATGCCGGCGGGCTGTTGTCCGATCTCGGGGCCGAAGTCATCAAGGTAGAAGGTCCGGCGCGGCTGGATGTCTCGCGCGGCGGGGCGTTTTCGGGCGTGTATCCGGAAAACGAGCCGGGCGAGGACCCGTGGAATCGTACCAGCACCTTCAACCTGCTGAATCGCGGCAAGAAATCGCTGGCGATCGACCTGCGCCGACCCGAGGGACGCGAGGTGCTGAAGGACCTGATCCGGGTCAGTGATGTGCTGACGGAAAATTTCACCCCGCGGGTGATGCGGGGCTGGGAGCTGGATTACCCGAACGCGAAGAAGCTCAATCCCAACCTGATCATGGTGTCGTGCAGTGGCTATGGTCCGAAGGGGCCGTATGCGCAGTACCCGGCCCAGGCGACCACACAGGAAGCGACGCACGGGCTTGCGCATGTCACCGGCTATCGCGGCGACGTGCCGTCCAAGGCCGGCCAGTCCTTTGTCGATTTCCTCGCCACCTGGGCGTTGGTCATGGGCACCACGCTTGCGCTGCGCTACCGGCACCGCTTCGGCAAAGGTATCTGGGTCGATGTCGCGATGTATCAGCTCGGCTGCTACATGGTGGCGGACCGCATCCTGGATTGGGAAGCCAACAAACGCCTGGGTGAGCGGATCGGCAACCGCCACCCGTGGCTGGCGCCGCAGGGCTGCTACCGCTGCACCGGCGACGATGAGTGGTGCGTCGTATCGGTGCATGACGATGAGGAGTGGGCGGCGCTGTGCCGGGTGATTGGCAGGCCGGAACTAGCGCAGGATGAGCGGTTCGCCCGCAACGATGCGCGTATGCGCAACCACGATGAGATCGATCCGATCATCGCCGCCTGGATGGCTTCCCACTCCAAGACCGCGGCGATGGAGACCCTTCAGGCCGCTGGCGTTCGCGCCGGCGCCGTGTTCAATGCGCGAGATATGCACCTGGATACGCACTTGAAGGCGCGGGGTTTGCTGGAGAAGGTGGATTTCCCGCCGGAGCGCGGCATCGGCAAGCGCATGATCATCGGCCGCCCGTGGAAGCTGAGCAAGCTGCCGCTCGCCACGCGCGGACCCGCGCCGACGCTCGGGCAGCACAACCGCGAAGTGCTGCGCGACATTCTGGGCTATGACGAAGCGCGCTATGCGGCGCTGGAGGAGTCCGGAGTAATCGGCACCCGCCCCACCGCGGCGCGCCCGGTCCTGCGCATGAGCATGGAAGAACGCGTCCGCCAGGGGCGGCTGGCGACCTGGGACCCGGACTACAGAGAGCGGCTGGGCATTCAGGACTGACACCAGGCGCCGAAAGCAATCATTTCCCGGCGGCACCGACCGACATAAGTATTTTCCCGGATCAAAATCGTCTGTAGGCCGTTTCCCGCTGGGCGACCTGGGCAGCAACGATACACGCAATGATTGCCCGCGATCGCGCAGTGTGACAGGTTGTCACCGCGAACGGGCGTGGATTTCGAGTCCTTGCACGGTGTCGCGGGCCTGACGGCCTGCCGGCAATTCCGCCAAGGATGAGGGAGCCGATAATGCTCCGTCGCCAGGGGAGGAAACGCAACAAATGAACACCATACCAATGGGGACTGCGGTGGAACCGGCGGCGGCCACCGCCGCGGAGAAGCTGACCGCCCGCCTCGACCGCCTGCCGATGACGCGATCCATGTGGATTATGGCGGTTCTGCTTACCCTCGGCGGTTTTTTCGACAGCTATGCCATCGGGCTCATCGGCGCCTTGGGGCCGGGACTGTTCAAAGCCAAGATTTTCACCGCGACCACGGTGAGCTTTTTCGGCTTCACCGGGTTCGCCAGCTTTGTCGCGGTGTTTTTCGCCGGGCTGTTCGTCGCCTCGCTCCTGGTTTCCTATGTCGCGGACCATTTCGGCCGGCGTGCCATCTTTGCCTACGCGCTTCTGTTGTTCGGCGGCGCCAACTTCATGATGGCCCTGCAGACGACCGCCGACGGCGTCAATATCTGGCGGTTTATCAGCGCACTCGGCGTCGGGCTCGAACTCGTCACGGTGGATGCCTATCTCTCCGAGCTGGTTCCCAAAAGGGTTCGCGGCAAGGCGTTTGGTCTTCTGCAGGCGATGAACGCGTTCGCCTTCCTGATTGCCTATATTCTCTCCTGGCAACTGACCGCGAATGCGCCGTTCGGCTTTGACGGCTGGCGCTGGGTGGCGTGTATCGGCTCAATCGCCGCGATCATCGTCTGGTGGATCCGGCTCGGCCTGCCCGAAAGCCCGCGCTGGCTCGCGCAACAGGGCCGGATGGAGGAGGCCGAGAAGGTGATGGCCGGGATCGAGGCCCGGGCCCAGGCCGAATACGGGCGGCCTCTGCCGACCCCGGAGCCGCCCCACTACCAGAATCCGCGCAAGGGGAGCATCGCCGAGATCTTCAGCCCGCGCTACCGCAAGCGCACGATCATGCTGGTGCTCTTCAACTTTTTCCAAACGGTCGGGTTCTACGGCTTTGTCGCATGGACGCCGACCTTGCTCATCTCCAAAGGCATCCACGTCACCGAAAGCCTCGAATACAGCGTGTTCATCAATATCGCCGCCGTCGCCTCTCCGCTGCTGGTCATGCTGTTCGCCGACCGGATGGAGCGCAAATGGCACGCCTGCGCTTCGTGCTTGGCGATCGCCTTGTTCGGCATCTGCTTCGGCAGCGCGACCACGACGGGGGCGCTGATCGTGCTCGGGGCTGCCCTGGCGATGTCAGCGCAGTGGCTTTCGTTCGCGCTGCACAGCTATCAGTCGGAGCTCTATCCGACGCGCATCCGCGCCCGTGGGATCGGGTTCGTGTATTCCTGGAGCCGGTTCAGCGGCATCCTGACGCCGTTCTTCATCGCCTTTTTCCTGCGAGACTTCGGTGCCACGGGCGTGTTCGTCTTCGTCGCCGCGTGCATGGCGGCGGTGATCGTCTCGGTCGCCACACTCGGTCCGCGCACCAGCAGGCTGGAGGTCGAGGCAATCGCGCATTGAACAAGAAGGGGGAGCTTCGGCTCCCCCTTTGCCTCATCCTTGGCCGACATTTCCGCGAAGCCGACCAGATCGCAAACGCCTAGCGGACCTTCCAGATTTCTCCGGTTTTCGCCAAGTGCGTGATCGGCGTCACGCTTTCAACCTGGAAGCCCTTCTGCGCCAGCCAGGCGTCGAAATCCGCTTGGCTGTTGGCGTGACATTCCGCGATCAGGCGGCCATCCGCCAGCGCGGTCACCGACGTGATCGTCGTCCGCGGATCGATGCGCCACTTCGCCGTCGCCTTCAGCTCATCGGTGAATTTTCCCAGGTCATCCCATCCTGGCACTTTTCCGATCGCGATCCAGCGTCCCATAGCGTCTCCTTTGCCAACCGGCATTTCCTGGACCGCCCGGCCATGTTGGTCGGACGGCGTTGTTGTTGCTACGCCCCTTTCGGAGCCACGAACGGATAGGGGATCGCCCGGCCGCCACGGATCGGCAGCACGATGGTCGCCGTGCCCGGGCAGGATTCAGCATCGTATTGCAGCCTCATCCCAACATCCATGTCGATCAGCCCGAGGCCGTCGGCCTCGCGCTTGCCGGTCACCTTGGCCCAGACCGTGATCGTATCGCCCGGCACGATCATCGCGCGGTGCTGGAACTGCACCTTCCACGGCCAGCCATCCGGCAGGCATATATCCTTCAGATAGCGCGGCAGGATGCTTTGCTTCCAGGAACCCTGCCCCAGGATGTTCGGCAGGCCGTCGTGGTAGATCGCGAAGCTCTGGTCGTAATGGATGCGGTGCCAGTTCTCGATCGCCGCACTCCAGCGGAACAAATGCGTCGGCGTCATCGGGCCGATCACCAGGGGCGGCATCTCCTGCCCCACCTGAACGTCATCGTAATAGAGCTGCGTCTTGTTGCGAAGCTCGTCTGCGGTCACCATGGCTTATTCCTTCTGGTACGACCCGGCCTAACGACGGATGGTCGACTGGCGCAGGATGCACAGCACGTCGTCGTTCTGGTTGGTGTAGGTCGTCTGGATCGTGACAACGAGCATCGCGGTGCCGTCCTTGGTGACGCGCCCCTTGACGTCGTGATAACTGGCCTGGCTGTAGATGTGGTCCCCAAGAGCCGGATACTTGTACACCTCGATCTCGTTGCCGGCGTTCAGGATCCGCTTCAGCGGCGTCGGAATCGGCGGCAGTGTGCCCTTGCTGTCCGGTCCGCCCTCGCGCACCCCGCCGATACCGTCGGAGTTGGGGTTCTCGCGGAACGCGCGGGTGATCGGGTCCTCGACGCCAGCCAGGGTCTTCCGCCCGATATACGAGCAGTAGATCGGGGGGGTGACTATTCCGCCGAACTTCGTTGTCTTGGCGAATTCGTCGTCCCAGTAGCGCGGGTCCGGGTCCATGATCGCGTTGGTGAAGATGCGCAGGCCCTCGCGCTCGATGCCCCAGGGCGGGCTCGCCTCCACCTTCTCCGCCGCCAGGCCAATGATCGCCTTGACCTCGGGCGTCAGCGGGTTTTTCGTCTCGCTCATGCAAAGCTCCTTCTGAGCAACGGCGGGCCGGGGCATCGACGCCCCAGCCCGCCACGGCAACGGTCAGCCCAGGCGGGACGCCTACTCCGCGGCGGCCACCGCCTCCGGCTTCGGGAAGAACGCCTCCTCCCACGGCCAGGCGCCTTCCGGCTCGTAGGTCGGCAGCCCCTTCAGTGCCCGATCGAGATACGGGCTGGCGATCGGCTTGTCCCACGGATAGATGCAGCCCTCGTAGACCTTCTTGCCCTTCCGGAAGTGCTCGGCCTGCGCCACCGTTTCGACGAACGGCGCGTTGGCATCGAAGAACTGCTCCGGCTTCATCGGCCGAGGGCCGGCGCGCGACACATGACCCCAGGCCTGGCGGCCGATCATCTTCTCGAGCATCCAGACGCAATCGATCAGCTTGCCGAGATCGACGCCGGTCTCGATGCCCATGCCTTCCAGCATGTGCATGAAGTCCTCGGTCGGCGCCATGCCGGTGGAGCGGCCGTTGCCGCAATACGGGCAGCCGCCGATACCGCCGATGGTGCCTTGCAGGTGCAGCGTGTCATCGGCGCTGAGTGTCTTGATCGCGGTATACGCCGACACGATCGCCATGCCACGGCTGTTGTGCAGATGCGCGCTGAAGGTGTTGATCTCCGGCCACTTGCGCTTCACGCGGCTGAAAATCTCCTCGACCTTCACCGGATGGCACCAGCCCATCGGGTCGCCGATGCTGACCGAGGTTACCTTGATGCCCACCGCGTCCCACAGCGCGTGCTGCATGTCCAGGAACTTCATCGTCATATCGACGCTGAAGTCGCCCACGAAGTTGGAGCCGAAGGTCGCGTTGGTGCCGATGCCGGCTTCCTTGACGCCGCTCTCGACCGAGCTGGAAATCACCTTCGCCCACGCCGCCATTTCCTGCATCTGGGAGCGGTTGGTGTTGCGCCGCGCGAACACGTCGCACTGATGCACCCGCAACTGCGGCCGCCGGCTGCGCACGATCGTCAGCGGCGGCGAGTACTGCTTGGCGCGCTCGACACCCTTCTCGTTCAGCGCCAGCGCGGTATACTGGACGCCCGCCTTGGGATGGAACTTGGTGACGATCTCGTCGATCCGGGCCATTTGCGGCGTGTATTTCGGGCTGACGAAAGAGCCGATAACGATCTCCTTCAGTCCCGTCTCCGATAGGGCATCCAGCAGTTCCACCTTGGCGCTGACCGGGATGTTGGCATCCTCGATCTGCATGCCCTCGCGCATCCCTTCTTCCGTGTAAACGATCTTGGGATATCGTCCTGACATGGGTTTCCTCCTTATGGGTTCAGCAAGCGGGTTGCGTCAGACGCTCGCGGGCGGATATGCGCCGACGCGTGTCATCGATATAGGTCAACAGGCCGGGCGGCCGGTCGCAAAGGCTGATGGTGCCCCCTCCGCGCAGCATCCGAATGAACTCGCGTCGCCGCATGAGACGTCGTTGCCGTATCGCTATTCCTGGTGCCCATCCCGTGTGCAACCACGCCCGGATAGGCATCTTCGGAAATCATAGCAGGCTTTCCAGATGGATTCCATGCCGGCCCAAACCGGGGGAATCGCACCTGGAAATCCCTTGCAGATCCGCCATCTCAGCCGTGCCGTGCCTCGAACTCGGCGAACTCGGTCATGAACGGCGCGGCCACTGCGGCGTTCAGTTTGCAGTCCAGCAACACCGGCCCCTGCGGCCTGGCCAGCAGCGGCGCGGCGGCCCGCAGATCCTCCAGGGTGCGGATGGTCGCCACCTGGAAGCCGAAACCCTCCGCGATCGGCGCGAAATCCACATCCGGAAACACCGATTTCTCCACCGGCAGATTGCGCATCTTCAGGAAATGCAATTCCGCGCCATAGGCACAATCGTTCATCAGCACGATGACCAGCGGCAGATCCTCGCGCACCACGGTCTCCAGCTCGCCCAGCGTCATCAGAAAGCCGCCATCGCCGATCACCAGCACCGTCGTCTTGTCCGGCCGTCCCTTCGCCATCCCGAGCGCGGTGCCGAAGCCGAGGCCGATGGAGGCGAACTCGCTGGTCATCTTGAAATGCCCGGGATCGGGCACCGACAGGTACGGCACGATGCCGAGGAAATTGCCGGCATCGCAAACGATGTTGCGATCCGCCGGCAGCAGCTTGTCGAGTGCCATCCCGAGCGAGCGCGGATCGACGGTGCGCGGGGTGTTGGCCGGCTGGAAATCCTGCGCCCGATCGAAGCCCGCCAGCATCCGCAGGACTTCTGGCGCATGGAACGGCTTGTTGCCGCCGGG
>PKWQ01000291.1 GCA_003133265.1 Acetobacteraceae bacterium | reverse complement strand
GTCAGGTCCCGCATAATCGCCCAAGATCGAGGACATTCAGCGCACCGTCACCTACGGAATCCGTAGCGGCCAACCCGAGGCGCGCGACGGCCAGATGCCGCATTTCGGCGCCGACGGCATCCTGAAGCCGGAGCAGATCCAGCAGGTCGCCGACTATGTGACGACGCTGTTCGGCAAGGGCGAGGCCGGCAAGGACGTCTCGGCCGGCAAGCAGATCTTCGCCGACAACTGCGCCGTCTGTCACGGCGAGGCCGGCCAGGGCACCCGTGAACTCGGCGCCCCGAAACTGGCGAGCCGTGTGCACCTGAACGCGGGCGATCGCGCCAGCATCGTGTCGCAGGTCACGCTGCCGCGCATGGGCGTGATGCCGAACTGGAACACGCGGCTGGACGAGGCGACGGTCAAGAGCGTCGCGCTCTATGTCCATTCGTTCGGTGGCGGCGAGTAGGCGGGGGCGGTTGGCGGAGATGGCGGGGTGCTGACATGGCACGCATAAGCAAGACCGACCGGCAGCTGCAATTGCAGCATGAGGCCGACGGGCAACATCTATATGCCAACCGCGTGCAGGTGTATCCGAAGGCGGTGCATGGTCCATTCCGTCAGGTGAAATGGGCGATCCTGATACTGTGCCTTGGCGTCTACTATCTGCTGCCCTGGCTGCGCTGGGATCGTGGCGTCGGGCGGGCCGATCAGGCGGTGCTGCTCGATCTGTGGCACGAGCGGTTCTATTTATTCGGCCTCGAACTCTGGTTATTCGGCCTCGAACTCTGGCCGCAGGACATCTACTACCTGACCGGGCTGCTGATCATGGGCGCGGTGGGCCTGTTCCTGGTCACCAGCCTCGCTGGCCGTATCTGGTGCGGCTATAGCTGTCCGCAGACGGTATGGACTGATCTGTTCATGTGGGTCGAGGGGCTGATCGAGGGCGACCGCAACGAACGCATGCGCCGCGATGCCGAGCCGGTTTCGTTCGATGCCGTTTGGCGCAAGGCGGCAAAGCACGCGGTATGGCTGGGCATCGCATTCTGGACCGGCGGCGCGTGGATCATGTACTACGTGGACGCGCCGACGGTGACGGTGGAGTTCTGGACCGGAACCGCCTCGACCGAGGTCTATGTCTTCACCGCGCTGTTCACCGCCACGACCTATCTGCTGGCTGGCTGGGCGCGCGAGCAGGTATGCACCTATATGTGCCCCTGGCCGCGCTTCCAGTCGGCGATGCTGGACGAACAGAGCTTCACCGTTACCTATCAGGCATGGCGCGGGGAACCGCGCGCGCGCGGCCGCCGCGAAGCCCATGCCGAACTGGCACCGCTGTCGCGGCGGGGCGATTGCGTGGATTGCGGCGCCTGCGTCACCGCCTGTCCCACCGGGATCGACATCCGCGACGGCATCCAGATGGAATGCATCAATTGCGGGCTCTGCGTCGATGCCTGCAATCATGTCATGGAGCGCACTGGCCAGCCGCCCTGGCTGGTCGCCTGGGACACGCTCGCGCGTCAGGCGGCGAAGGCTGCCGGGCGGCACGAGCCGATCCGGCTGCTGCGGCCGCGCACCATCATTTACGCGTCCGCCCTGGTGATCGCGATGGTGGCGATGGGTGTGGCGTTCGCGAACCGGGCGGACGATCGGGCTGTCGGTGCAGCGGGACCGGGCGCCGCTGTTCGTGCGGCTGGCCGACGGGGGCGTGCGCAACGGCTATACCGTGCGGATCGTCAACAAGACCGCGCACGCGGCGGATTTCGAATTGACTGTCACCGGCCTGCCGAGCGGCCGCATCGCGGTGGCCGAGGATACCTCCGGGCCCAAGGATCGGGTGGCGCTGGCGGTGCCTGTCGACGATGTGGCAACCTTCCGTGTGCTGGTCACCGCCCCCGCGTCGCTGACGACCGGCTCGCAGCCGGTGGATTTCAATCTCCGCGACCCGGTGAGCGGTGAAACCACCGTCTATCATTCGTCATTCATGGGCCCGGAAAGTGGATATTGATCTGATGGGAGCGGTCCGATGAACCGAACCGAAACGCTGAACAGCTCTGCAATACCCGGCCGGTCGGCTTGGCGGCTGTTCCCCTGGATCGTCGCGGCCGCGATGATCGGCGTGATCGCGGTGAATGGCGGGTTGGTCTACGCCGCGCTGCACAGCTTTCCCGGCAACGCCGCCACCGCGCTGGCCCAGCGCCGCACCAACATGGACGTGCCGATCAGCGTCGGGGTGATCCTGGTCAGTGGGATGAGCCTGCAACAGAGTTTTGCTGGTGGGCTGAACACCTATTTCGATTCCGCCATCACGCTGCTGTTCTTCCTGCTGATCGGGCGTCTGCTGGACCATCGCGCGCGCGGCAAGGCGCGGGCGACGGCGGAACAGTTGCTGACGCTGCGCGTGCAGGACGTGTCGGTGCTGAACGCCGACGGCGGCACCACGCGCCGGGTGCAGGAGACGGTGGCGCCGGGCGAACGCATCCTGGTCGGGCTCGGCGAGCGGATCGGCGTCGATGGCGTGATCGAGCGCGGCGCCTCGCCGCTCGATACCAGCCTGGTCACCGGCGAAAGCCTGCCGGTCGATGCCGGGCCGGGGACGCAAGTGTTCGCCGGCACGCTCAATCTGGGCGATGCCCTGGTGGTGCGCGCGACCGCGACCGGCGAGTCCCCGCTGCTCGCCGAATGCGTCCGGCTGATCGAGGCGGCGGAGTCGCGGCGCGGGCGTTACGTGGTGCTGGCCGACCGCGTGGCGCGGCGCTACGCCCCGGCGGTGCATCTGTGTGCGCTGCTGACCTTCCTGTGGTGGGTGCTGGTCGGCCACGCGGCGGCGGGCGAGGCATTGCTGATCGCGAGCGCGGTGCTGATCATCACCTGTCCCTGTGCGCTGGCGCTCGCGGTGCCGGCGGTGCAGGTGATCGCCACCAGCCGGCTGCTGCGCGGCGGCATCCTGCTGAAATCGGCGACCGCGTTGGAGCGGCTGGCCGATCTGGACGTCGTGGTGTTCGACAAGACCGGCACATTGACCGAGCCGACGCCCGGCCTGATCGAGACGCCAAACTTGGACCGCGCGGCGCTGGGCGTCGCCGTCTCATTGGCGGTGTCCAGCCGCCACCCGCTGGCGCGCGCGCTGGTGGCGGCGACGGGTTGAACGACAGCCCCCTGTCTGGCGGCGGCCAGCGTGTCGATGTCGCCGGCGAGCGCGGCGGATATCAGCCAGACCGTCGCCGACGTAGTGTTCCAGGGCAGCCGGCTCGCCCCAGTAGTAACGGTGGTCGAGACGGCGCGGCGCGCCCGCGCGGCGATGCGGCAAAATCTTGCATTGTCGATCGGTTACAACGTGCTGCTGGTGCCGCTGGCGATGGCGGGTTACGTCACCCCCTGGCTGGCGGCGGCCGCGATGTCCAGTTCCTCGCTGCTGGTGATGGCGAACAGTTTGCGGCTGCACGGGGGGCTGCGCCGGGGGAAGGACGCATGACGGTCATCCTGTATCTGATCGCGATCAGCCTGGCGCTCGCCGGCGGCGGGTTGCTGGTGTTCATGTGGGCACTGCGGTCGGGCCAGTACGAGGATATGGAAGGCGCGTCCCGGCGCATCCTGTTCGACGACGACACGCCCCGCAAATAGGGCGATCCGGCGGCGCCAGCGGTGCGGTCAGTGCCCGCTGTCTTTCGGTGCCTCGATCACCGTGCCGGAATAGACCTCGATCCACACCAACTGGTCGATGACCCGCTTCACCCCCGGCGTGTTCTCCGCGATCACCGACACCGCGCGGCGCTCGCCGTCGCTGGTGACGATGCCGTTCAACTCCACGACGCCGTCCTTCACCGAGACGTCGATGGTGGTTGTCGGCGCCCAGCGCTCGGTTTGCAGCGCGGCGCGGATGGACTGGCGGATGGTGGCGTCGTCGGTGGCGGCCGGCGTCGGGTTCTCCGCCACCGCGAGCAGGGCGCGCAGCAGATCGGCGCGGCTGACCACGCCCACCGGCCGGCCGTCGCGCAGCACCGGCACGCGCTTGATGCCTCGGTCCTCCATCAGTTCGACGACATCGACCAGTGGGGTGGTCTCACCGACCGCGATCACTGATTCCGTCATCACGTCGTGGACGCGGCGGCCATGGCTGCGGGTGAAAGCATTGGCTTGCTTGCCCGAGGAGGTGAACAGCTGCGACAGCCAGGAGCGGCGCTGGGTGGTGGCGATCTCGTGCCGGCGCAGCAGATCGCCCTCGGTGACCACGCCGACCATGTTTCCGTCGGCATCGATGACCAGCAGGCCGGAGATGTGGCGGTCGAGCATCAGGCCGACGGCCTCGGCCAGGCTGGCGTCGGGCGAGACCGACAGCGCCGGGCTGGTCATCACGTCGGCGGCGGTGAGCGGGGCGGCCTGGGCGGCGGTGGCGGTCACGGCTGGACACTCCCTTGCTTGGCGAGTTTGGCCAGCAGCCGCACATGGGAGCGGATGCCGTGATGGAAGCAGACCTGCTCGAATTTCTCGTTCGGGCTGTGTACCTGGTCGTCGTCCAGGCCGAAGCCCATCAGCAGGCTGTCGATGCCCAGGATGCGGCGGAGCGATTCCACCACCGGGATGGACCCGCCGCTGCCCATCAGCAGCGCCGGCTTGCCGTATTCCTCGGCGAGCGCGGCCTGCGCCGCGCGGACCCAGGGCGATTCGGTTTCCACTTCGATCCCCGGCGAGGCGGCGAAATTCTGGAACTCCGCGCTCGCTCCGGGTGGCAGCCGGTCGGTGACGAAACGCTGGAAGCCCTCGAACACCGCGCCGGGGTCCTGATCGGCGACGAGGCGGAAGGAAACCTTGGCGGAGGCTTCGGCGGCGATCACGGTCTTGGCGCCGGGGCCGGTATAGCCGCCCCAGATGCCGTTGATGTCGGCGGTCGGCCGTGCCCAGAGCCGCTCCAGCGCCGAGCGGCCGCGTTCGCCGGACGGCGCGGTGAGGCCGATCGTGCCGAGGAACGCCGCCTCGTCGAAGCCGAGCGCGTCCCATTGCGCGGCCTGCGCGTTGGAGATCGGTTTCACCCGGTCGTAAAAGCCGGGCACCTGCACGCGGCCATCGGCGTCGTGCAGCTCGCCCAGGATGTGGGTCAGCGCGTTGATCGGGTTGAGCGCCGAGCCGCCATACAGCCCGGAATGCAGGTCCCTGCTGGGGCCTTTCAGCGTTACCTGGGTATAGACCAGCCCGCGCAGGCGGGTGGTGACGGCCGGCGTGTTCACGTCCCACATCCCGGTGTCGCTGATCAGCGCCAGGTCGGAGGCGAGTTCCGCGCGGTTGGCCAGCAGGAAGGCTTCGAGATTGATCGAGCCGACTTCCTCCTCGCCTTCCAGCAGCACAGTGATGCGGGCGGGGATGGTGCCGGTTTCGTCCTTCCAGGCCCGCAGCGCCTCCAGGAACATCATCACCTGGCCCTTGTCGTCCACCGCGCCGCGCGCGACGAAGCGCTTGCCGCGCGGGCCGTCGACCAGGGCGGGCTCGAACGGCGGGCTGGTCCATAGCTCCACCGGATCGGCCGGCTGCACGTCGTAGTGGCCGTAGAACAGCACATGCGGGCCGCTGCCGCCGGCCGGGCCGGCGTAATGCGCCAGTACGATCGGATGGCCTTGGGTGGGACGCAGCGAGGCGGTGAAGCCGAGTGCGGCCAGCCGGTCGCGCGCCCATTCGGCGGCGCGCAGGCAATCCTGCTTGTGCGCGGGTTGGGCGCTGATCGAGGGGATGCGCAGGAAATCGAACAGCGCCTCGCGGGAGCGGTCGAGTTCGGCGTCCACACGATGCAGGACGGCGTTGACGGTCTCGGTCGCTTGCATGCGGTGTCTCCGTGGATGAGGGGTCAGATTGCCATGCGGGGAACGCCGGTCAATCGGGCACGGTGCCGGGGCGCGGGTCGATCGGCAGCAGCTTGTCCAGGCCGGTGATCTGCTCGAACAGATGCGCGGCGGCCAGTGCGCGGGCTTCCTGCCGTGCCGGCGCGACGATCTGCAAGCCGACGGGGCGGCCGGAACGGTCGAAGCCGCAGGGCACGGCGACGGCGGGGCAGGAGGTCAGTGTGATCGCCGCGTTCAGGGTCGAGGCGGCCATGTAGTTGTCCAGCTTCTTGCCATCCACCAACGGCGGGAAACGCAGATCGACATCGAAGGCAGGCGTATGGGCGCCGGGCGTGATGAAGATATCATAGCCGTCGAACATCTCCACCATGCGGCGATAGAAGGCGGCGCGTTCGCGCTCGGCCCAGGCCAGCCGGCTCGGGGTCTGCGCCAGGCCGCGTTCGGTGTTCCAGACGATATCCGGCTTGATCTGCTCGCGATGGGTCTGGAGCTGAAGTTCGCGGTCCACGACGAAATGCTGGGAGCGCAGCACCATGAAGGCGTCCTCCAGCGCGCCGAGATCGGGGGCGGACTCCTCGACGATGCAGCCGGCCTGTTCGAAGCGGCGGACTTCCCGGGCGCAGATTTCCCGGGTCTCGCGGTCCACCGTCAGCTTGCCGCCGAAATCGGCGGTGAAGGCGATACGCCGGGGCGGCCGGGCGGTGGCGAGCGCATCGACGAAGGAGATCGCCGGGGCATCGAAGGTCAGCGGGTCGCGCGGGCACAGGCCGGCCATGCTGTCGAGGAACAGCGCGAGGTCCGGGATGTTGCGTGCCATCGGTCCCTGCACCGACAGCGGCGAGAACAGGTTGTTCGTGGTGCCGCGCGTGACGCGCCCGGGCGAGGGGCGCAGCCCGACGACGGAGCAATAGGTGCCGGGCCGGCGGAGCGAACCGCCATGGTCGGAGCCCTGCGCCAGCCAGACCTCGCCGGTGGCGACCGAGACCGCGCCGCCGCCGGTGGAGCCACCGCAGGTGAGCGCGGTGTTCCAGGGGTTGTGCGTGCGGCCGAACACCTCGTTGAACGTCGACCCGCCGGCGCCGAATTCCGGGGTGTTCGACTTGGCGAGGACGATCCCGCCCTTGTGCTCGATCCGCTCCACCAGTGGGTGCGATGAAGTCGGGATGTGGTCGCGGAAGATCGGCGAGCCGTAGGTGGTGCGCACGCCGGCGACGTCGTTCAGGTCCTTGATCGAGACCGGCAGGCCGGCGAGCCAGCCGGGTTCGTCCTCGGCGTCGCGTTTCTGGCCGGCCATCAGCGCGCGCGCATGGTCGCGGGCGCGGTCGAGGCAGAGCGTGGGCAGCGCGTTGACCGCGGGCTCGACCGCGGCGATGCGGGCGGCGGCGGCCTCGATCAGGTCGAGGGGCGTGATCTCCCCGCGCCGAAGCCGGGTCACGGCCTCGGTGGCGGTCAGGCGGATCAGGTCGTCGCTCATGGCAGTGTTCCCGTTTCCTGGTGCATTGCACCCGCGATCCACCTGCATCTGGCCTGTCGGCGCGTTCCCGCGCAACATGTCACGCAACCGATATGCGCGGCAGCCGCGCCGATCTGCTGGGATGGAACGATGAACCAACGCATTCTTGCGACCGCCATGTCCTCTCTGCTGTTGCTTGGGGGCTGTACGGTTGGGCCGGATTTCACCAATCCGAACTGGGCCTCGCCCTCGTCCTGGTTCACCGAGCGGGCGAAACCGGCGCCCGCGCCCAGCCGGGTGGTTGCCGAGCCGGTCGATCCGGCCTGGTGGAACCTGTTCAACGACAAGACCCTGAGCGCGCTGGAGGCGCGGGTCGCGGAGCAGAACCTGGACGTGCAGGTGGCGGCGATCCGGCTGGCTGAGTCTCGCGCCGAGCGCGGCGTGGTCGGTGCGGCGCAGTTCCCGACGGTGAACGGCAATGCGTCCTATGTCCGCCAACTGGCGAGCAATCGCGGCGTGTTCACCAAGCTTGGCAAGAACGCGGTGGGCGCGACGGACGCCAACGGCACCGTCGGCGGGGCCGGGGCGATCACCGGCGTGCGGATCGAGCCGTTCGAGGCCTACCAGTATGGGTTCGATGCGTCCTGGGAACTCGATCTGTGGGGACGGGTGAGTCGGGCGGTGGAATCGGCGGACTCCTCGATGGACGCATCGGCGGAAGAACAGCGGGCGGTGCTGCTGTCGAACCTGGCCGAGGTGGCGCGCGACTACATGGAATTGCGCGGGGCGCAGGCCCGGTTGCAGATCGCGCGCGACAATCTGAAGATTGCCCAGGACAACCAGCATCTGGTGCGCCGGCGCGCCGAGGGCGGGATGACGACGGACCTGGACGTGGCCAATGCCTCCGCACAGGTCGCCACCACCGCGGCGGAAATCCCCAGCCTGGAGCAGCAGGAGGCGCAATTGATCAACGCGCTCAGTCTGTTGCTGGGCCAGCCGCCGCAGGCGTTGGCGGCGGAGTTGCACCAAGCCCGGCCGGTGCCGCCGGTGCCGCCCACCGTGCCGGTCGGCCTGCCGTCGGAACTGGCGCGGCGTCGGCCGGATATCCGCGAGGCCGAGGCGCAGCTGCACGCGGCGACGGCGGACATCGGCGTCGCGGTGGCGAGTTTCTACCCGAGCTTCTCATTGTCCGGCAGCATGGGCATCCAGGCGCTGCGCCCGACCAACCTGTTCAACTGGAACGCCCTGCAATATGCGTTCGGCCCAACGCTGAACATCCCGATCTTCGAGGGCGGGCGGCTGAAGGCGACGCTGGAGCTGCGCAAGGCGCAGCAGCGCGAGGCGGCAGTGAAGTACCAGCAGGTGGTGCTGAAAGCCTGGCACGAGGTGGACAACGCGCTGACCGCCTACGAGACCGAGCAGCGCCGGCGCGAGCAGCTGACGGAAGCGGTGCGGGAAAACGCCCGCGCCCTGAGCTTGGCGCAGAGCCGCTACCGCGAGGGGGTGGCGAACTTCCTGGATGTGCTGGTCGCGCAGCGCAGCCTGCTGGCGACCCAGGAACTGCTGGCGCTGAGCACGACCCAGGTGTCCGACAATCTGGTGGCGATCTACAAGGCGCTGGGTGGCGGCTGGGAGACCGACCTGCCGCTGGCGGCGGGGCAGGAGGACACGGCCGGCGCGGCCAAGGGCAGCTAGATCAGCTTCCGGTCGGCGGTGCGCCCAGGCGCTGGTCCATGTCCATGCACTGTTCCATGCTGAGCGCGGCCGGGCTGGTCAGGCGCGGGCCAACCGGGCGGGCGGGGACGCCGACCACGGTGGTATAGGGCTCGACCGGGCTGAGCACGATGCTGCCGGCGCCGACCTTGGCGCCCTCGCCGACCTCGATGTTGCCGAGCACCGTCGCGCCGGCGCCGAGCAGCACGCCGCGGCGGATCTTCGGATGGCGGTCGCCGGTGTCCTTGCCGGTGCCGCCCAGCGTGACGCCCTGGAGGATGGAGACGTCGTCCTCCACCACGGCGGTCTCGCCGATCACCAGGCCGGTGGCGTGGTCGATCAGGATGCCACGGCCCATCCGCGCGGCGGGGTGGATGTCGATGCCGAACACCTCGGACACGCGGCTTTGCAGGTGCCGGGCGAGATGGATCTTGTCCTGGAGCCATAGCTGGTGGGTGATGCGGTGGGCCTGCAATGCCTGATAGCCCTTGAAATACAGCAGCGGGGTCAGCAGGTCAGGGCAGGCCGGGTCGCGGTCGCGGATCGCCTGCAAGTCGCTGGCGGCGGCGTCGATCAGCGCCGACTCGTCGTCGAATGCGCAGCGGAACACCTCCGCCAGCGTCCACGCATCCAGTTCCGGCACCGCGAGGCGGCGCGTCAGGCAATCGATCAGCGATTCGGCGAAGCAGTCGTGATGCAGCACCGTCCCGTCGATCAGCCGGGCAAGCACCGGCTCGCGGTTGACCACCCCGGCGGCTTCATGGCGGATCGTCGCCCAGACGCTCTCCACCACCGGAGAGAGCACCCGGTCGGGCGTGCAAAGGACCAGCCGGTGTTGACGCATGCGAGGTCTCGCTCTGCTGTGGCTTCGGCGACAATCGCGCGGTTCGGCCGAAACATGGGGTGCTTTGGCCTGTCGCGCAACGTCGATATCGCTCGCGGCTTCTATGCGGCACGGTGCGCCCTGGCGGTCTCGATCGCCTGCCAGACGCGCTCGGGGGTGGCGGGCATGTCGATGTGGCGGATGCCGTATTCCGACAGCGCATCGACCAGCGCGTTCATCACCGAGGGCAGCGCGCCTGCGCACCCGGCCTCGCCGCAGCCCTTAGCGCCGAGCAGGTTGGTCTTCGACGGCACCGAATGGCTGGCGAGCGCGAAGGCGGGCGCGTCGTCGGCGCGCGGCAGGGCGTAGTCGGTGAAGGAGCCGGTCATGATCTGCCCGTCCTCGTCATAGACCACCCGCTCCTTCAGCGCCTGGCCGATGCCCTGGACGATGCCGCCATGCGCCTGGCCCTCGACCAGCAGCGGATTGATGACCACGCCGAAATCGTTGACCATCGCGTAGCGCACCACATCGACCACGCCGGTCTCCGGGTCCACCTCCACCTCGGCGATGTGGCAGCCGTTCGGGAAGGACGATGGCGCGCCCTTGTGGATGTGCGCGACGCTCAGCGTGTCCGGCACGTCCGCCGGCAGCTCCAGCCCGGCGCGCAGCTTCTCCGCCAGCTCCATGATCCCGATCCCCCGGTCGGTGCCGGCGATATTGAACCGCCCGGCCGAGAATTCGATGTCCACCGCCGCCGCTTCCAGCACATGGGCGGCGATCTTCCTGCCCTTCTCGATCACCAATGCGCTGGCTTCGACGATGGCGCCGCCGCTGGCCATGATGGATTTCGACCCGCCGGTGCCGCCGCCGGCGATCAGCTCGTCGCTGTCGCCCTGCAACAGCCGGATGCGCTCGAACGGCACGCCGAGATACTGGCTCAGTACCTGCGCGAACGGCGAGGCGTGGCCCTGACCGTAATCCAGCGTGCCGGTGATGATGGTCACCGTGCCGTCGTCCTCGAAGCGGATGCCGCCCATCTCGTTGCCCGGCGGCGCGGTGACTTCCAGATATTGCCCGATGCCGATGCCGCGCAGCTTGCCCCGCTTGCGGCTCTCGATCCTGCGGGTGGGGAAATTGTCCCAGTCGGCGAGCGCCAGCGCCTTGTCCAGCACCGTCGGAAAGTCGCCGCTGTCGTATTCGTTGCCGGACGGCGTGGTGTAGGGAAACGCATCCGCCTGGATGAGGTTGCGCCGGCGCAGCTCGATCCTGTCGATGCCCAGCTCGGCGGCGGCGGTGTCGATCAGCCGCTCCATGTAGTAGTTCGCCTCCGGCCTGCCGGCGCCGCGATAGGCGCCGACCGGGGTGGTGTTGGTGAACACGAGCTTCGTGGCCACTTCCAGCAGCGGCGTGCGGTAGACGCTTATGCTGTTCTTCACCGCGTTCCGCGTGGCGGGCTGCGGCGAGGCGTTCGACAGATAGGCGCCGACATTGCCGTAGCCGGAGATGCGCAGCGCGGTGAAATGCCCCTCGCCGTCCAGCGCCAGTTCCGCCGTCATGTCGTGATCGCGCCCGTGGCTGTCGGAGAGGAAGCTGTCCGAGCGCTCGTCGGTCCATTTCACCGGCCGGCCGAGGGCGCGGGCGGCGTGCAGGATGCAGACATATTCGGGATAGCAGGACGACTTCATCCCGAACGAGCCGCCGACATTGCCGATCAGCACGCGGATTTTCGCCACCGGCACCTTCAGCGGCACGCTCAATGACTGGCGCATGTTGAATGCGCCCTGGCAGCCGAGCCGCAGCACCCAGCGTTCGTCCGTGGGGCTGAATTCGCCGATCGCCGAACGCGGCTCCATCGGCGCGACGACGACGCGGCTGTTGCGGATGCGCAGGCGCGTGACGTGTGCCGCGCGGGCGAACGCATCGGCGACCTTCGCGGCGTCGCCGAAATGGAAGTCCAGGATCATGTTGTTCGGCACGCCCGGATAGATCTGCGGCGCGCCGGGGGCAATGGCGGCTGCCGCCTCGGTGACGGCGGGCAGCGGGTCGATGTCGACGAACACCGCCTCGGCCGCGTCCTTGGCCTGTTTCGGCGTCTCCGCCACCACGAAGGCGACGGGGTCGCCGACATAGCGCACGAAATCGGTGGTCAGCACCGGCTGGTCCGGCTTCGGCATGTCCGAGCCGTCGCGGTTCTTCAACATCAGGCCCTTCGGCATGAAGCCGAAGCCGGCTTCGGTCAGGTCATGGCCGGTATAGACGCCGAGCACACCGGGCAGGCCCTTCGCCGCGTCGGTGTCCACGCGCAGGATGCGGCCATGCGCGACCCGGCTGCGGACGATGGCGGCGTAGGCCTGACCCGGCAGGTCGATGTCGTCGGTAAAGCGGCCGCGGCCTTGCAGCAGGGTCGGGTCTTCCTTGCGGGGAACCGGCTGGCCGACGCCGAATTTGGCCGGCGCCAGATCGTCCATATGGGCGTTCATGTCCATCGTCAGCCTCTCCGATCCCACCCTGTTGGCCGTCCCACGGATGCAAAGCGCGAAAACCCGCCGGCGCGTGCCGCTGGGTCGTCCGGGGAGCAGGGTCTGTTGCTTCGCAACATGGCGTCGGCAGGGTCGGACGGCAAGCGCGCGAGCGGGTGCGGCTCGTCAGCCGTCCGCGCGGCGTTCGCCCCGCTCGCGCCAGAATGTGGCCGCGATGGCCAGCATGAGCACCTGCATCAGGATCGACAGCGCGACGCAGCCGGGCCAGCCGGCGACGTGCCAGATGCCGGCGGGTGCGATTCCGCCCAGGCTGCCGCCGATATAGTAGAACGTGACATAGAGCCCGACGGCGGCGGATTTGGCGTGGCGCGCCACGGTGCCGATGAAGCCGATCGCCAGCGCACCCTGCACGAACACCGCGCCGGCGATCATCCCGAGGCCGGCGATGATGGCGATCAGGCTCGGCAGCAAGGTCAGCAGCAGCCCGCCGACCGCGCCGGCGACGGCCAGGGCCAGCGTATTGAGCCGCCCGAACCGGATCGCCAGCCGCGTGGCGATCGGCGTGGTGACCATGCCCACCATGTAGACCACGAAGATCGAGCCGAGCGCCCCCGGGCCGAGATTGTAGGGCGGGGCGGCCAGCAGGAAGTTGGCGTAGGTGAAGGCGGTCACGATCGAGAACAGCACGGTGAAGCCGACCGCGTAGGTGGCGAGCAGCCGGCGGTTGGTGATGTGATCGGCGAAACCCGCCATCGTGTTGCGCAGGCCGCGCACCGGGCGAAACCGGGTCTCGCGCGGCAGCGCGGCGCCGACATACAGCGCGGACAGCGTCGTGCAGGCCGCCAGTACCACGAACGAGGCCCGCCAGCCGGCCAGGTCGGCGGTGAAGCCGGCCAGGAAACGGCCGAAGAAACCGCCGAAGATGGTGCCCATGGAGTAGATGCCGGTCAGCCGGATCATTTCCGCGCCCTCGGTCTCGTCGCCGATATAGGCGACGGTGACGGCGAAGATGAACGGCATCATCAGGCCCTGCACGAAACGCCACAGGATCAGCATGTCGAGCGTCGGCGCCGTGGCGGACAGCAGCGTCGGCAGGATCAGCGCCCACATCGCGCCGACGATCAGCCGCTTGCGGCCGAACCGGTCGGAGATCGAGCCGATGATCGGCGCGACCAGGGCGATCGCCGCGGTGGTGGCGGTGATGGTCAGCCCGGTCTGCGCCACCGAGACCTCGAAATCCTGCGCCATGACCGGAAGCACGGCCTGGATCGAATACATGTTCAGGAAGTTGATCATCCCGGCGACGGTCAGAGCAGCGGTCCGGTGATCGAACCTCATGGCGCGTTCATCACGGCCTTGCAGGCGATAGGCAACGGCGCCGGGACATGCGGCTTGGCGGGCGCGGGCGGGGCATCGAGCTGGTCGAACCACCATTGCAGCGTGGCGTCGCAGCCCTCGCCTTGCGGCGGTGGCGGTTGCGGCATGCAGTCCGTCTGGCCCGGCGGACAGCGGAAATGGATGTGCATATGCGCGGCGTGGCCGTACCACGGACGGATCAGGCGCAGCCAGGCGCGGTCGCCGCGCACCTCCTGGCAGAGTTGCTGCTTGATCGCGGGATTGACCAGGATGCGGTCGATGTCCGGCAACTGGGTGGCCAGATGCAGCAGCGTCACCACGCCCGGGTTCCAGCGGTCGGCGCGCACGCCGCGCAGGTCCGGACGGACCATGCTGGCGAGTTCCACCGTCTCGCGTTCGCTCGCCGAGAGCGGGGGCTTTTGGCTGGTGTCCAGGCCGACATCGACATCCAGGCCGAGCTGGTGCGCGACGTGGCCGCCTTCCAGCGGGCCGCCGCGCGGGCGGGATATGTCCTCGATGTAAACCTCTCCGAGCCCGGCGGCGTGAACCTGTTGGCCCAGTTGCTCGATGGCGGCGATGGTGCCTGGCGCGCCCCAGAAATGCGCATGGGTCAGATGCACGGTCTGAAAGCCCGAACCCTGGCGCGGCAGCGCCACCGCCCCGGCGATGCAGCCCACCGATGGGCCGCCGATGATGTGCAGCGGTCCGCGCGCCGGGCCACCGGTCGCGAACGCAACGGACTCAGTCCTGTCGGCCGCGAACGCGGCGGACCCGGCGAGGCAATACAGGGCTAGCGGAAGCAGTCGCGCAATGAGGGTCAGAACCGTCGCTCGAAAACTGTGATGACGTCGCCCGGCCGGAGAAAGCTGTTCCGGGCGGCCCGTCCTTCCATGGCGGTGCCATTGTCGGTGCGGACCACGCCAGCATAGTCCTCGATCGCGCGGTAGGTGAAGCCGCCGGCGACCGCCACCGCCGTCACCACGGTCATGCCGGGCTGGTAGGGAAACTGGCCGGGCTTGGCGACCTCGCCCAGCACGAAGATCGGACGATACTCGATCACCTCCACCGCCACCGAGGGCGCCTGCAGCAGGCTGGCCCGCGTCAGCCCGCCGGCGATGACCGTCTCCAGCCCGGTGGTGGTCAGGCCGGCGGCGTGGACGCTGCCGAGCAGCGGCAGTGCCAGGTTGCCGCTGTCGTTCACCCGGAACTCGCCGGTCAGCTGGTCCTGGCCGAACGTGATGACCCGCACCTGATCCCCCGGCCCCAGGCGATAGACCGGCTCGGTGGCCTCCGCCAGCGGCGGCAGGTCGGCGCCCGGACGGGCGCAGCTGGCCACGGCCAGGAGAAGGGCGAGCAGCAGGGTGGGGCGTCTGGGAGATGCGTGTCGCACGGCGGTCAACCTATCGGTCCTGGGGCGATGGCGCGGCAGTTTGATGCCGTCAGGTGAATACCTGGACGTTCATCTATCATATGAATACAACTTTAAGTATATGTTAACCGCTTGGATCGGCTACTCCAAATAGAATACATATGCGTGTTCACGGCCGCGCGCAGGTCGATGCAGGATGGACCATGCTGGACAGACCCGCCGAGCTTCCGACCGGAGCACCGTTCGAACGGCGCCGGCCCGCTTCGGCCGCCGCTTCGCTGGCTGGCGAGGAGGTGGGCGCGCCGAGCCTGGGTGCGGTGCTGTCGATCCTGCGCCGCCGGCGCTTCACGCTGATCCTGTCCAGCCTGCTGATGCCGCTGCTGGCCTGGATCGCGCTCGGTCAGGTTACGCCGCGCTACACCGCGACGGCCTCGGTGCTCTATGAGCCCAACACCTACACGCTGCCGGAGTTGCAGAGCATCCTGCGGGCGGACCCGACCACGGAAGCGGTGATGGCGAGTCAGGCCGAGATCGTCCGTGGCCTGCGCACGGCGGAGCGGGTGGCCGAGCGTTTCGGGCTGGACCGCGACCCCGCATTCAACCGCGCGCTGCGCCCACCCCGATTGCCGGCCCGACTGCTGGAAGACGCGCGCCGGACGGTTGCCCGCTATCTCCCCTGGTTCGCCCCGCCATCATCGCCGCCCGACGCCGAGGACGCGCACCACGCGGTGGTGCTGGCGGTGCAGGCGGCGATCGATGTGACCACCGCGAAGGCATCGCGGGTGATGGAGATCGGCTTCACCGCCAAGGACCGCAAGCTGGCGGCGGCGGCGGCCAACATGGTCGCCGAGCTCTATATCCAGGACCAGCTGGAGACCAAGATCGAGGCAGTACGTCGCGCCGATCGCTGGCTGGAGCGCCGTGTCGGCGAACTCCGGCGCGAGGTGCTGGACGCCGAGGATCGCATCGCCGCCTACCGCGCGCGCCAGGGGATGGTGCAGGGCGTGCAGGCCGGGCTGGGCACCGAGCAGGTCAGCCGGCTGTCCACCGACGTGCTGGCGGCGCGCGATGAGCGGGCGCGGGCGGAAGCGCGGCTGGACGCGGCGCGGGGCCGCATCGGTGCCAACGCACAGGCGGCGATCGCGCTGAGCGTGGCGCCGCTGCGCGCGCATCGCGAACAGTTGGCGGCACAGCTGCAGTCGCTGCTGGCGCGGCTCGGGCCGAATCATCCGGATGTACTGGCGCTGCGCGGCGAACTGGCCGAGGCGGATCGCTCGGTCGGCGGCGAGATCGGTCGGGTCGTCGCGGCGGCGGAGGCCGATTTGCGCGCCGCGACCGCGCGGGTGGCGACGCTGGAGCAGGCGCTGGCGCAGGCACAGGCCGGGCTGGAAAGGAACGCCCAGGCGCAAATCCCGTTGAACGCCATCGAGCGCGATGCCGAGGCGTCGCGCACCCTGTTGCAGGCGGTGCTGGGCAGCATCCAGCAGACCGCGCAGCAGGCGGCGATCGAGACCCCGGACGCGCGCGTGGTCTCCGCCGCGTTGGCGCCGGTGCAGCCGAGCTTCCCACGGTCCGGGCCGCTGCTGGCCGCCGCCGCGTCGTTCGGCGTGCTGTTCGGGCTGCTGGCGGTCTATCTGCGCGAACTCGCCGATGCCACGTTCCGCAGCGGCGAGGACGTGCGCGCGGTGCTCGGCCTGCCCTGCTTCGCACTGATCCCGGAAATCGGCGCGCGGGCACTGAAACGGACCCGGATCGAGGATTTCGTCGCCCACAAGCCGCTCTCGCCCTTCGCCGAGCAGCTGCGCGCGCTGCGGGCCGGGCTGTGGTTCGGCACCGAGCGGCCACGGATCATCGCCATCACCGCCGCCCGTCCGGCCGAGGGCAAGACTACCGTGGCGATCGCGCTCGGCCGCGCGGCGGCNNTTCGGGCGGCTGATGCGCGCGGACGGCACGCTGGGCATCGTCGACTGCCTGCTGGGGCATGCAAAGCTGGAGGACGTAATCCGGCGCGATACGCTGACCAGCATGGACTACGTGCCGGCCGGCGCGGCGGAGACGCATTCGCTCGGTCTGCTGATGTCGGACGCGATGGGCCGGATCATGGACACGCTGCGGCGCGACTACGATCTGGTGCTGCTGGACGCGCCGCCCACCTGCGCCATGGCGGACGCGCGGGTGGTGGCGCGGATGGCGGATGCGACGCTGCTGTGCGTGCGCTGGTGCAGCTCCTCGCGCGCCGTGGTGGGCCATTCCCTGGAACTGCTGGAGGAGGCGCGGGCGCGCGTGGCGGGCGTGGCGCTGACGCGGGTCGATGTGCGCACGCATGTCCGTTCCGGCTTCGCCGACGCCGAGGTGTACCATCCGCGCTATGGCGGCTATTTCCGGGAGTAGGTCGCCAATGGCGTGTCGCTCCCCTGGCTCGGCCAGTCGGATCGTGATTCCGATCGTGATGGCAGCGGCGCTGCTGCTGTGGCCGGCGCTGTGGAACGGCTATCCGCTGGTGTTCTCCGACACCGGAACCTACCTGTCGCAGGCGATCCACTTGTATCTCGGCTGGGACCGGCCGGTGTTCTACAGCCTGTTCCTGTATCCGCTGCATCTGCAAATCACCACCTGGCCGGCGGTCGCGGCGCAGGCGCTGCTGGCGGCGCATATGCTGCATCTGCTCCGCCGCGTGCTGGCGCCTCGCACTTCGCCCTGGTGGCTGCTCGCGCTGGTTGGCGTGCTGGGGGTGCTAACCGCGCTGCCCTTCCTGGCCAGCGAGTTGATCCCCGACCTGTTCACCTCGCTGCTGCTGCTGGCGCTGGCGCTGCTGGTGCTGGCGCCGGAGCGGCTGTCGGGCGGCGAGCGCCTGTGGCTGGCGCTGTTCTCCACCTTCATGATTGCGGCGCACCAGTCGCATCCGCCGCTGGCGTTGGCCTTGCTGGCGCTGTTGCTGCCGGCGCGCCGCATGCTGGGGGCGGTGCCGATGCCGGGCCGGGATTGGCTGTGGCACGCGCTGCTGCCGCTGCCGCTCGCCTGTCTGGCGCTGGTGGCGGTGAACCTGATCGGGCACGGCAGGGCGGCTTTGTCGCCGTTCGGCAACGTGTTCCTGCTGGCGCGCGTTATTTATGACGGCCCGGGCATGGCGGTGCTGGAGCTCGACTGCCCTGCCGCCGGCTGGCGGCTGTGCGCGTTTGTCGGGCATTTCCCGCCGAAGGCGGACGATTTTCTCTGGCGCGTGGACAGCCCGCTGGTGCTGGCGGGCGGGG
>PKWQ01000186.1:10218-10456 GCA_003133265.1 Acetobacteraceae bacterium | reverse complement strand
GGCACATAGTCGACGAACTTGGTGAACACCGCCTTGGAACCGGGCACCCATTCGTCCGGCTTGAAGCGCATCGGACCGGAGCCGACATACTCGCTGATCTGCTTGAACGGGTCGGTGTTGGCGATCCGCTCCGGCATGATGAAGCAGGCGGGCGTGCTGGCCTTGCCGAGCGCGAACAGCATCTTGGTGAACGGCTTGTTCAGCCGGATGCGGAAGCTGCGGTCGTCGATCACCTCGA
>PKWQ01000186.1:0-10151 GCA_003133265.1 Acetobacteraceae bacterium | reverse complement strand
GCATCCCTGGCCAGCACCGGCGCACCGTCGTGCCATTTCAGCCCGGTGCGCAGCTTGAAGGTCCAGGTCTTGAAATCGGGGGTAACCTCATGCCCTTCCGCCATCTGTGGCTGGGGCACCAGATTCGCGTCCACGCCGTAAAGCTGCTCCCAGAACAGCAGCGAGGCATTGCGGACCACGTATTGCGAGGTCCAGATCGGGTCCAGGTTGGCCAGATTGGCCTGGGGCACGAAGCGCAGCAGCTTCGAATCGGCCGCCAGCGCCAGGGACGGCGCGGCCAGACCACCACCCGCCGCCAGCGCACCGGCTGTCGCGGTCTTCAGAAAATCACGACGCTTCATGGTCCCGGTTGCCCCTATCCGCTCGATTTGTTGCCGTCCACCGATCTCGGCCAGTTCGCCGGCAGCGTGCCTCACCTTGCCACCGGAAGCCAGCCAAATACCGTATGTGCCCCATCATTGTGCAATGCAGCAAAGATGACGGGCGAATCGGCTTCCGACAAGCTCATCCGATAGGGACAAGCCTAAAATATATGCACCCGGACCGATATCCCCCTCCGCGCCGACTGGACGATCATGGCGCGAGAGGGGATGCTGAGCGGAACGAACCAGGGGAGCGTTGCATGACCGAGGCACCGAAAGCCCGCCCGGGCGGACAGGGCGAATACAGCCTGAAGGGCCGCGTGGCGGTGATCAGCGGCGGATCGAGCGGCATCGGCGCCGCCACCGCGCGGCGGCTGGCCGGCGCCGGCGCCGTGGTCTGGGTGGGCTACAATACCGGCGCGGACCGCGCCGCCGCATTGGTCGCCTCGCTGCCGGGCAGCGGACATCGACCGTTGCACCTGCCGATCACCGACAGCGCCGCGCTCGGCCGCGCGGCGGCGGCGGTGGGCGCCGCGCACGGCCATGTCGATATCCTGGTGAACTCCGCCGCGGTGACGCGGGCGGTGCGCCACGACGATCTGGACGCGCTGGACGACGAGCTGTTCGACCGGGTGCTGATCACCAACGTGCGCGGCCCGTTCGCCACCATCCGCGCCTTCCGCCCGCTGCTGAAAGCCAGCGGCGACGCGGTGATCATCAACATCTCCTCGCTCGCCGGGCTCAACGGCACCGGCAGCTCCATCGTCTACGGCGCATCGAAGGCGGCGCTGGACGTGGTAGGCGTTTCGCTGGCGCGGGTGCTGGGACCGGAGATCCGGGTGATCGGCATTTCGCCCTCCGCCGTGGCGACCGATTTCGTGCCGGGACGCGGGCTGGACGCGGTGGAGCGCTCGGCCGCCACCGCACCGCTGCGCATCGTGACCGAGGCGGACGACATCGCGCTGGCGATCTTCGGCGCGATTACCACGCTGCGCCAGACCACCGGCACCACGATCCTGGTCGACGCCGGCAAACATTTGTAGCCGGCGGCTTAGGCCAGGCTCTTGGAGACCATCTCGTAGGTGCCCTTGCTGAGACCGGGCATCTCCAGGATGCCCTTCAGTGCGTCGCGCATCAGCGTCTGGCGTGCCGGATCGAACCGCCGCCACTGCCCGAGCGGGGCGACCATCCGCGCGGCGATCTGTCCGTTGACCGGATCGAGCTGCGCGATCTTCTCCGCCAGGAACCGATAGCCCGCACCCGAGGCATCGTGGAAACGTACCTGGTTCCCGCCGGCGAAGCTGCCGACCAGCGCGCGCACGCGGTTCGGCGCGCGCATGTCGAAATCCGGATGCGTGGCCAGCGCGCGCACCGCCGCGATGGTATCGGGCAGCGGCGACGTCGCCTGGATCGCAAACCACTTGTCCAGCACCAGATCGTCGGTGCGCCACGCGGCATGGAACGCGGCCAGCGCGTCCTTGCGTTCCTGGCTGTCGGTGGCCGAGAGCATCGCGAGCGCGGCCAGCACGTCGGTCATGTTCCCCCCGGCATCGAACTGCGCCTTCGCCAGACCCACGCCCTCACCGGCGGCAACGAGATAGCCGAGACAGGCGTTGCGCAGCGCGCGCCGGCCGATCGACGCGCCGTCGATGCGATACTCGCCGGCATCGGTCAGGCGGTCGTAGGTGACGCGCAATTCGGCGCCGAGCATGCGGCCGATCGTGCCGCGCGCCAGATCGCGCGCCGCATGGATCGCCTCGACGTCGATCACCTTCATCTGATCGGCCAGGAACGCCTCGCCGGGCAGCGACAGCGCCTCGGCGGCGAAGGCCGGATCGGCATCGCCCTGCGCCAGCGTGGCCGCCATCGCCTCGATCAGGCCCGGCGCGACCGCCGGGGCTTCGCCACGCCGCCACGCGGCGGCCATCTCCAGCAATAGGCCGGTGGCGTATTGCTGGCCGGACTCCCAGCGCACGAACGGATCGGTGTCGTGCGCGGCGAGAAAGCGCAGCCGGTCGGCGGAGACACCGGATAGTTTCACCGGCGCGGAGAAGCCGCGCAACAATGAGGGCACCGGCGGACTCCCAACGTCGGTGAAGGTGAAACGCTGCTCGGCCTCCGTGACCAGCAGCAGCCGCGTGCCGGCGGTGGCGGCGTTCTCGCCATCCAGCCGCGTCGGCAGCTCGGCACCGTCGGCGCCCAGCAAGCCCATGGCGAGCGGGATCACCATCGGCGCCTTGTCCGGCTGGCCCGGCGTGGGCGGCGTGTTCTGGCGCACCGTTAGCGTGTAACGGCGCTGGTCGGCATCATACTCGTCGGCGATGGCGATCTGCGGCGTGCCGGCCTGGCGGTACCACAGCTTGAAGCGCGACAGGTCGACGCCGGAGGCATCCTGCATCGCCGCGACGAAATCCTCGATCGTCACCGCCTGGTTGTCGTGGCGGGTGAAATACAGATCCATGCCGCGGCGGAACGCGTCCTTGCCGATCAGCGTGTGCATCATGCGGATGACTTCCGCGCCCTTGTTGTAGACGGTCGCGGTGTAGAAATTGTCGATGGCGATATATTGTTCCGGGCGCACCGGATGCGCCAGCGGCCCGGCATCCTCGCGGAACTGCGCGGCGCGCAGCATGCGGACATCGGCGATGCGCTTGACCACGCGGCTGCCCTGGTCGGCGGAGAATTCCTGATCGCGGAAGACCGTCAGCCCTTCCTTCAGCGAGAGCTGAAACCAGTCGCGGCAGGTGACCCGGTCGCCGGTCCAGTTGTGGAAATATTCGTGCGCGATGACGGACTCGATACCCTGATAATCGCCATCGGTCGCGGTGGCCGGCTGGGCAAGAACGTATTTGGTGTTGAAGACGTTCAGCCCCTTGTTCTCCATCGCCCCCATGTTGAAGTCCGACACGGCGGCGATGTTGAACACGTCCAGGTCGTATTCGAGGCCGAACACCTCCTCGTCCCAGGTCATCGATTTCTTCAGCGAGCGCATCGCATGCGCGCAGCCGTGCTCGTCGCCGGGACGCACCCAGATGCCGAGCGCGACATCGCGGCCTGAGCGTGTGGTGAAACGATCGGTGACGGAAACCAGATCGCCCGCCACCAGCGCGAACAGGTAGCAGGGCTTCGGGTGCGGATCGACCCATTTGGCGAAGTGCCGGCCAGCGCCGGCATCGCCCTGTTCCACGGGATTGCCGTTCGACAACAGCACCGGGCAGCGCGCCTTGTCGGCGAAGATGGTGGTGGAATAGCGCGCCATCACGTCCGGCCGATCGGGGAAGAACGTGATGCGGCGAAAGCCCTCGGCCTCGCACTGGGTGAAGAAGCTGCCCTTGGAGAGGTAAAGGCCGGACAGCTCGGAATTGGCAGCGGGATCGACGCGGGTCTCGACCTCCAGCACGCAGGAATCCGGCAGGCCGGGGATGATCAGGTTGCCGTCCTGCAACTGGTAGCGGTCGGCGCCGAGCGGCGCGCCGTTCAGCGCCAGACCGACCAGCGTCAGTTCAGCGCCGTCTAGATGCAGCGGCGCGGCCGGATCGGCGGCAGCCGGATTGCGGCGGATGGCAAGCCGGGATGCGACACGCGTCGCCGCCTCGTCGAGCTCGAACACGAGATCGACGGTATCGACCAGGAAAGCGGGCGGCCGATAATCCGCGAGGCGCGTGGCATGTGGCACGGGCTGGTTGGCGGGGTCGGTGTGCGTCTCGGTCATGCGGACACTCTGCGAATTGGGTTGAGCCCGCAGAGTAGCCGGGATTGGCAGCGACGACGATGCTTACAAACGCGCAGCCGCGACGATGCTTACAAACGCGCAGCCGCGACGATGTTTACAAACGCGCAGCCGTGGCTTTATGCCGCCTCGGTGTCCGCCGCGCGGCGCTCGTGGCGCTTGCGCTGGTTCGGCTCAAGGTAGCGCTTGCGCAGACGGACCGCGCCGGGCGTCACCTCCACCAGCTCGTCGTCCTCGATATAGGCGATGGCCTGTTCCAGGCTCATCCGGCGCGGCGGGATCAGCAGCATCGCATCGTCCTTGCCGGCGGCGCGGACGTTGGTCAGCTTCTTCTCCTTGATCGGGTTCACCTCAAGATCGGACCCACGCGAGTGCTCGCCGAGGATCATGCCCTCGTAGACCTTCTCGCCGGGGTGCACGAACAGGGTGCCGCGTTCCTGGATGTAGAACAGCGCGTAATGCACCGCCTCGCCGGGCTCGGTGGAGATCAGCGAGCCGTTGCGCCGGCCCTCCAGCACGCCCTTCCACGGACCGTAGCCGGCGAACAGCCGGTTCATGACGCCGGTGCCGCGGGTGTCGGTGAGGAATTCGCCGTGATAGCCGATCAGGCCACGGCTGGGCATCCGGAAGGTCAGGCGCACCTTGCCGCCGCCGGAGGGGCGCATGTCCTGAAGCTCGCCCTTGCGGCGGCTGATCTTCTCCACCACCACGCCGGAATAGGGCTCGTCGACATCGACCAGCACCTCTTCCATCGGCTCCTCGCGCTCGCCGGTCTCCGGGTTCAGCCGGGTCAGCACGCGCGGGCGGCCGATGGTCAGCTCGAAGCCTTCGCGGCGCATCTGCTCGATCAGCACGCCGAGCTGCAATTCGCCACGACCGGCCACCTCGAAGGCCTCGCTTTCCTGGCTCTCCGTCACCTCGATGGCGACGTTGCTCTCGGTTTCGCGGAACAGCCGGTCGCGGATCTGCCGCGAGGTGACCTTCTTGCCCTCGCGCCCGGCCAGCGGGCCGTCATTGATGCGGAAGGTCATGGCCAGCGTCGGCGGATCGACCGGGATAGCGGGCAACGGGACCATCTGCTCCGGCGCGCAGACCGTGTCAGGGATGGTGCCCTCGGTCAGGCCGGCCACGGCGATGATGTCGCCAGCCTCGGCTTCCTCCACCGCCACGCGATCCAGGCCACGGAATGACATCAGCTTGGTCAGCCGGCCGGTCTCCACCACCGAGCCGTCGGCGCGCAGCACCTTCAGCGGCATGTTGACCCGGGCGCTGCCCTGCTCGATCCGCCCGGTCAGCACGCGGCCGAGGAAATTGTCGTAGTCGAGGATGGAGGCGATCATCGCGAACGGCGCGTCGCGGTCGACCGTCGGCGCCGGAACGTGGCGCACCACCAGATCGAACATCGCGCNNGCATAGAGCATCGGGAAATCGAGCTGGTCGTCGTTCGCGCCCAACGCGGCGAACAGATCGAACACCTCATTATGCACCTCGTCCGAACGCGCGTCGCTGCGGTCGACCTTGTTGACCACGACGATCGGGCGCAGGCCACGGGCGAGCGCCTTGCCGACCACGAACTTGGTCTGCGGCAGCACGCCCTCGGCGGCATCCACCAGCACGATGGCGCCATCGACCATGTTCAGGATGCGCTCGACCTCGCCGCCGAAATCGGCATGGCCGGGGGTGTCGATGATGTTGATACGGACCCCTTTCCAAAGCACGGAGGTGCATTTGGCCAGGATCGTGATGCCGCGCTCGCGCTCCAGATCGTTGCGGTCCATCGCCCGCTCGGCCACCTGCTGGTGCTCGCGGAACGCGCCGGACTGACGCAGAAGCTGGTCGACGAGAGTGGTCTTCCCATGATCGACATGGGCGATAATCGCGATATTACGGATATCCATCAGGGGATCCTTGGGGGC
Organism: Acetobacteraceae bacterium; assembly: GCA_003133265.1. Lineage (GTDB taxonomy): Bacteria > Pseudomonadota > Alphaproteobacteria > Acetobacterales > Acetobacteraceae > PALSA-911. The sequence continues at coordinate 4,143 of PKWQ01000186.1, read as the reverse complement.
GTGCGGACGCGCATCGCCTATGCTGCGTCGCACACATAGTCCGCCATGCGCGCGGATGCGAGCACAAAACGGAGACAATTTGCCGAGCGGGTGGCAGGTATGTCCCCGCCTCGGGCCCTTGCCTTGCCAGTCGCTACTGACGCGATGTCCGGCCCTACCCCATCACCGCGCCCGCCAGCGCAGGCAGATCGCCGCGCGGCCGCGCGCCGTAATCGCCGATCACCAGCGCCGCCGCCGCGCTGCCCATGCGGCCGCAGACATCGAGCTTCCGGCCCTTGGTCAGCGCGGTCAGGAAGCCGGCGGCGTAGGCATCGCCCGCACCGGTGGTGTCCACCACATCCGCCGGCGCGGCGGCGATGCGCAGCGTTTCCGCCCCCCGCAGGATCACGCTGCCGTCCTCGCTGCGGGTCAGCGCCGCGAGTGCCACGTCACGCCGCGCGGCCTCGGCGGCGACCTCGAAGTCGTTGGCCTCGTAGAGGCTGCAAATCTCAGTCTCGTTGGCGAAGAGGATGTCGACATGGCCGGCCACCAAATCGCGGAAGGCCGCGCGATGGCGATCGACGCAGAACGCGTCCGACAGCGACAGCGCCACCTGGCGGCCGGCGGCGTGCGCCACGGCGGCGGCCCGGCGGAACGCGGCCTGCGCGGCCGGCGGGTCGAACAGGTATCCCTCCAGGTAGGTGATAGCCGAGTCCGCCACCAGCGCGGCGTCCACGTCGGCCTCGGAAAAGCTCACGCAGGCGCCGAGGAACGTGTTCATCGTGCGCTGCGCGTCCGGCGTGACCAGGATCAGGCAGCGCGCGGTGGGCGCGGCGCCACGCAGCGGGGCGGAGGGGAAATGCACGCCGCCGGAGACGATGTCGTGACGGAACACCCCGCCCAGCTGGTCGTCGGCCACCTTGCCGAGATAGGCGACCCGCGCGCCCAGGCCGGCGGCCACCGCGCAGGTGTTGGCGGCCGAGCCTCCGCTTGTCTCGATCCCGGGCGGCATGGCGGCATACAGGGCTTCGGCCGCTTCGGCGTCGATCAGCGCCATCCCGCCCTTGCGCATGTCGTGGCGGGAGAGGAACGCATCGTCGGCCCGGGCCACCACGTCGACGATGGCGTTGCCGATGCCGAGAATGTCGTAGCGCGCGGCGGCGGAATGGCTAGACACGGTGTTATATCTCCGGAATTGACTTGCCCGCCCTAACATCGCCATCCCCCTTCGGCAACCTGCCCCCCTTCGGCAATCTGCTGACGGCAAACCGAGAGCAAGACCGATGACCGCGCTGACCCGTCCGCTCGCCCTGGCACTGGCGCAACTGAACGACCGTGCCTTCGTGCGGGTGCTGCTGCACAGCCTGCTGGCCTCGGCCGCGTGCTTCGCCGCCATCCTGGCAACGACGATCTGGGCGACGCATCGGCTGCTGGCGCCGCATGGCTGGTGGGGCTGGGTTGCGGACCTGCTGGGCGGCGTCGGCTCGGCGCTGCTGGCGTTCTGGCTGTTCCTGCCGGTGGCGGCGGCGATCGGCGCGATGTTCATCGAGACGATCGCCCGCGCGGTGGAGCGGCGGCATTACCCGGCATTGGCGGCAGCGCGCGGGGCATCGGTCGCGGCGCAGGCCTGGGACGGCATCGCGGTCGGGCTGCGGATTTTGGGGCTCAATGTGCTGGCCCTGCTGCCGGCGCTGTTGCTGCCAGGGATCGGGCTGCTGCTGGCCTGGGCGATCGGGGCGTTCGCCATCGGCCGCGGCCTGTTCGTCGCCGTGGCGATGCGGCGGATGAGCCGACCGGAGGCGGAAATGCTGTACCGCAGCAACCGCGTGCTGATACTGACGCAGGGCGGGATCATGACGCTGGCGTCCTACCTGCCGGTGCTCAATCTGCTGATCCCGCTGATCGGCACCGCGGCGATGGTGCATGTGCTCGACCTGGCGCTCACGCGATCGCGAGGGTAACGCGGGTTGTTCCCCTGGCCCCCCCCGTGTTATCCCAATACGGCAATACGATAATGCAGCAGTATGATCGGAGACCAAGCATTCGTGTTCAAGCGTCGCAAACCTGAAGACCCCCGCTCCATCGCGCCGGCTAAGCCGGCCGAGGCCAGCCCCCAAGGCGACCCCGGCCTTGGCGTGCCCCCCTTCCGCCCTGCCACGTTGAAAGAGGCACCCGCCATGGCCCGACCGCTCACGCCGATGCCGACCACGCAACCGCAAGCCGGCGTGCGTCTCGTCATGCCGCCGGCCCGGACAGCGCGGGAGCCGTCGGAGAAGCGCACCTTGGTCGTCGGGCGTGGCATCAGCGTGCATGGCACAGTGCAGGACGCCGAACGTCTGGTCGTGGAAGGCACCGTGGAAGCCAGCATGATCCATGCGGCGGAACTCGTGGTCGCCGCGGGCGGGATGTTCAAGGGCGAAGCCGAGGTGGAAGAGGCGGATATCGCCGGTACCATCGACGGCAAGCTGACGGTGCGCGGCGGCCTGCTGGTGCGCGCCACCGGCACGGTGCAGGGCACCGCGCGCTGCCGGCGGCTACAGGTGGAAGATGGCGGCCAGATCAGCGGCCAGATCGAGATGATCACCGAACCGGCGGGCAAGCCGGCGCCGTCGCCGTCGTCTCCGCCGGCGGCACTCGAGGCATAGCAACCCCATCGTCCGGTGCCGCCAGCGGCACCGGACGATGGCGCCTCAGATGGCCGGAGGCACGAGTTCCAGCACCATCGTCAGCTCGTCGCCGTCATGCGCGGTGGCATGGAACCCCAGACCGCGGATCAGGGTCAGCATATTGATGTTGTCGCGCAGCACCGAGCCGACGAGCTGTCTGGTCCCGCGCCCCTGCGCGTAGTTGATGATCGCCTGCATCAACCAGGTGCCTAGCCCCCGCCCGTGCCAGTCGCTGCGCACCAGCAGGGCAAATTCCGCGGACTCGTTGTCGGGGTCGGCATGCATGCGCACGACGCCGAGCGGCACCGGATCGCCCTCGGTGAAGGCGATGAAGGCCATCTCCCGGTCGTAGTCGATCTGGGTCAGCCGCATCAGCATCGTGGCGTCCAGCTCGCGCAGCATTCCATGGAAGCGAGTGCGGATATCCTCGGGCGCCAGCGACCGGTGCATGGCCACCAGGTTCTCCGCATCGTCCGGCCGGATCGGCCGCAGCCGCACGATGGCCCCGTCAAGCAGCCCGGCTTCGGTCTCCAGTTCATGCGGATAGGGCACGATCGCCGCCGGCACCGCCTTGGCGGGATCGCCGAGCCGGATGCGGGCATCCAGCGCGATCACGCCATCGGCGCTGGCGAGGAACGGATTGATATCGAGTTCGACGATCTCGCGGTGCTCCAGCGCCAGTTGCGAAATCGCCACCAGCAGCCGGGCGATGCCGTCCAGATCGACGGCGGGCTGAGTACGGAAGCCCTTCAACAGACGCCAGACCCGCGTGCGGGCCACCAGTCCGCGCGCCAGCTCCAGATCGAGCGGCGGCAGCGCCAGCGCCGTATCGCTGATCGCCTCCACCCCGATGCCGCCCTGGCCGAACAGCACGACCGGGCCGAACGTCGGATCGACGGTGACGCCGACGATCAGCTCGAACGAGTCGGCCGGCCGCGCCATCAGTTCCACCACGAAGCCGTCGATCGGCGCGTCGGGACGGGCGACGGCGACGCGCTCCAGCATCGATTCCGCCGCCGCGCGGACCGATGCGCCGCCCTTCAGGTCCAGCACCACGCCGCCGACGTCGGTCTTGTGGGNNCCGCCGCCGCCGCCGCTTCCGCTGGAGTGGCGACGCTGCGGCTCTGCACAAGCGGCACGCCGTAGGCCGTGAGCACCGATCTGACGTCCCCGGCGTCCAGCCAGTCCCGACCCGCCGCGCGCGCCATGGCGATCAGGTTATCGACCAGATCGCGGTCCGGCGGCGTGGCGGTATCGTCCTGCCGGCCCGGTACATGCAGCAACTGCTTCTGGTTGCGGGCGAACTCGGCCAGTTGCATGGCGCCGGCGATGGCGCTCTCGATGCCCTCGAACGCCGGGATGCCGGCATCCGCCAACTGGACACGGGCGGTAGCGGCCTCGTGCGCGCCAAGCCAGCAACCGAGCAATGTCGGCGCGTTGCGCGCCGGCCGCGCCGTCCAGCCACGGATCGTGCCCTCGGCCGCCTCCCGCGAGGACG